>JAHDGW010000002.1:11122-29944 GCA_020631635.1 Saprospiraceae bacterium | reverse complement strand
GTTGGTGAGCAAATCACATTTACTATCCTCGTAGGTAACGATGGTCCTAATACAGCTACTGGTGTAGAAGTAACTGATCAATTGCCTTCTGGATATACTTATAATGGATTCTCTTCTACTCAAGGATCTTATAGCAATGCTACTGGAATCTGGAATGTAGGTACTCTAGCTAACGGTGCTACCGCTACTCTTACGGTAACGGCTACTGTTAATGCTACTGGTGACTACTTAAACCTTGCTGAAGTAACTGATCAAGATCAACCTGATTCTGATTCTACCCCTGACAATGGTGTAGATACTGACGGTGACGGTGACTCTACTGATGATCCTGATGATGAAGATGACGGTGACGGTGAAGAGGTTATGCCATTTGGCTTAGGTTCTATCACAGGTAATGTCTCACTAGATGATGATAACAATGATACACCTGATACGCCTCAAGTAGGAGTAACTGTGACGCTTACAGAAGACCTTAACAACAATGGTGTTGCAGATCCTGGTGAACCACAAACTACAACCACGACGGATGCAAACGGTGATTACGAATTCCCTAATCTACCAGCCGGAGACTACTTAGTAACGACTATGGATCCTAACGGTGCCGATTCTGTATCTGATGAAGATGAGTCTAATGATGGTGACCTAGGTGATACTGATACTACAGTAGATAATACTATTGATGTGACATTAGGTCCTGATGAAGATGATACAGACAATAACTTCGTAGATGAATTGTTGAGTTCAATCGCAGGTGATGTGACTGAAGATCTGGATAATGATGATAATGGTGATACACCAATATCTGGTGTAACTATTGAATTATATGAAGATACTGATGGTGACGGTGTTCTTGACCCTGCAGAGTTAGCAGCAGGTCCTATTGCTACTGATGTGACAGATGCTAATGGTGAGTATGAGTTTACTGACCTGCCTGCTGATGATTACATTGTTACGCAAACTCAACCTGCTGGATTAACAGATGTTTCTGATGAAGATGAATCCCCTGATGGTGATGCTAATGACTCAGATACGACGGTAGATAATACCATTGCAGTAACTACTACCCCTGGAGAAGATGATACCGATAACAATTTTGTTGAAGAAACACTAGGAGAAATCTCTGGTACTGTTTCTCTTGACGATGACGATGATGGAACACCTGATTCTCCGCAAGCCGGTGTTACAGTGACTCTTACTGAAGATCTTAACAACAATGGTGTTGCAGATCCAGGTGAGCCGCAAACAACTACAACGACAGATAGTAATGGTGAATATTCATTCCCTAACTTAGAACCAGGTGACTACCTTGTAACTACTACTGATCCTACGAATGGACAATCAGTATCAGACGAAGATGAGTCTAATGACGGCGATGCTGGTGATACAGATACTACGGTAGATAATACTATTGCAGTGACTGTTACTCCTGGTGAGTCTGATGAAGACAACGACTTTGTTGATAAACTAATACTTGTAGAAGTAGGTAATTTCGTTTGGGAAGATTTTGATGGCGATGGAGTACAAGATCCTTCAGAGGATGTAGATGGTGACGGAAATCTTGATGTAGATGAGGACACGAATAACAACGGTATTCTTGATCCAGGTGAAGATGTAGATGGTGACGGAAACTTAGATGTAGATGAAGATATTGATAATGATGGTATCCTAGATCCTGCTGAGCCAGGTATCAACGGAGTAATCGTTAATCTATTCGACGCTACTACAGGTACTCAGATAGCTACCACGAACACCATGAATGACCCTATCACAGGAGAACCTGGATTCTATGAATTCGTTGGGTTAAATCCTGGAGATTACTTTATTGAGTTCGAAACACCGACTGGTTTCATTACCACGATGCCTAATAATAACGTAACAGGTACCGAAGCTACTGATAGTGATGTCGATGGATCAAATGGTACGAATACCACGGCTACATTTACATTAATCTCTGGTAGAAATGATGATATCGATGCAGGTGTATACCAAGGAGCTACAATAGGTGACTTCGTATGGGATGATAGCACAGGTAACCTTGCTGACGTACAAGACCCAGCAGATACAGGTATCAATGGTGTGACTGTTAATCTATATGATCAATTCGGAACACTTGTAGGTACTACAGTAACGATGAATGATCCTAGAAATGGTGATCCTGGATTCTATGAATTCACTGATCTTCCTGCCGGTAACTACCAGATAGAAGTGGTACTACCTAATGGTTTCAATTTTGTAAACCCAGGTGTAGGATCTGGAACTGGAGATAGTGATATCGTTAATACAGGTACAGGAAGAACATCTATCATTAATGTAACTCCTGGTTCTGTCAATAATGATATTGATGCAGGATTTACTCGAGGAGTACTTCCAGTTGAGATAGTTGACTTTTATGGTGAGTGGAATAAGAAAGATGATCAAAATGATCTTACTTGGATCACAGCCTCAGAAATCAACAATGACTACTTTATCGTAGAAAGATCTTATGGTGATATTGCAAACTTCAAATCTATCGGAAGAGTTGAAGGAAGAGGTAATTCTTCTGAAAAAGTAACTTACGATTGGGAAGATATGGATATCGCTAAGAGTGGAAAATACTTCTACAGATTGCAACAGTTTGATTTTGATGGCTCATTCAGCTACTCTGAAATAATTTCTATTGATGTAGAAAGAGACAGATTAGTAGATGTAAATCTTTATCCAAACCCAGCAATCGGGTCTACTACAGTACAAGTAACTGCCGCTGAAGAAGGTGACCTCAATGTAACCATCTATGATTTGAAAGGAAAAGTAATTTCCAACAATATCATCGATACAAGCATTGAGTCTGGAAGCAGCCAAGAAACAATGGATATTTCAGATTTACCTGCAGGTTCTTATGTAGTAAGAATCAAAGTAGGACGAAATGTATTCATTGAAAAACTCTCTGTAATTAGATAAGTTTTTTCAAAATAGTCTTAAGAAAAGCCGGACCGCAACGATTGCGAGTCCGGCTTTTTTATTTTTATAAAAAAAGCTATTGGATGTTTCACAGTCCATATAATAAAGGGTACACCTTTGTCGCTTTATGTGTTTGAAAATCTATCTGCCTCGTCGGTAAGGCGGGTTATAATCATATACCCCTGCAAGTCGTAAGCTTTACCTACTTTTCTTCTCTAACCATGACGATGGCGATAACTATCGGATAGGTTTTCAAACATAAATTGCTGACTTATTGCACCTTATGCTCCCCTTACAAAGTTTTAATTCAATTTGAGTTATAGAATGACGGCTAATACCAATTACATTATAAAGCGGAAAGAAATAAAAGAGAAGTTATACCAATTTTAGTTAGAAATGACTCATAAATTAGTTGATGATAAATATTTAAGGCCATGGCAAAACACGTAGGGATAGCCGCTGCTATCACGTTCCGATAATTATCAGAATGTTAACGCTGAGGTTGGATATTTATCAAACCTAGAATGCGTCATTTTTGACTGAATTTGGTATGAGATTTACTTCTTCATCAACCAATCTCTTGCATTGACAAAAGCTTGCGCCCATGGACTTACATCATCCTTGTGACCAGCCTTATAATGTGCCCAATTCCATGCAAAAAATGATCGCTCGATATGTGGCATGGTAACAAGATGCCTACCATCCTTACTGGCTAGCATAGCTACATTATAGTCACTGCCATTGGGGTTGTGAGGATAGTCATCATAGCTATATTTAGATACAATATGATATTCAGATTCATCCATTGGTAAACTAAATTTACCCTCGCCATGAGAAATCCATACTCCGAGCTGAGCACCCGCAAGATTATGCATCATCACGCTAGTATTCTCATGTATACGAACTGATGTAAATGCACTTTCATGTTTGCGGCTATCATTATAGGTCATTTTAGAGAGATGCTTATGATCAGGATTGATAAGATCAAGTTCTAAAAACAATTGACAACCATTACATATACCTATAGACAGGGTATCAGGTCTCGCAAAGAACCTATCAAGTGCTTCTTTGGCCTTTTTGTTGAACTTAAAAGCTCCAGCCCATCCCTTGGCACTACCCAGAACGTCACTATTAGAAAAACCACCCACTGCCCCTATAAACCTAACATCTTCGAGAGTCTCTCTACCAGTTATGAGATCGGTCATATGTACATCTCTCACCTCAAAACCAGCACGGTAAAGGGCATTTGCCATTTCTCGTTCACTATTACTTCCTTTTTCTCTGATGATGGCAGCTAGCGGCTTATCATTTATTTTAGCTCTATCCGCAATAGCTCCAGTATGAATGGCCGGAAATGTATATTCAAGCGGTTGGTATTTATAGTTTTCGTACCTAGTTGAGGAAAGTTTTCCAGCAGTCTGATGTTGGTCTAAGAGAAAAGAAGTTTCATACCAACAATCACGATATGTGGCAATATCAAATTGATAACTTTCTGATCCTTGCCGAATCTTAAGTATCGCTTCATCTATGATATTGCCCAAGGTATGGTATTGAATACATTCTTGATCCAAGTAGGCTGCAAAATCATCCGAAGCTTGAATCAGAATACCTGGGTTTTCTGAAAATAAAACATCTATAATTTCACCATTTAGGGAATCAAGTTTGATATCCAATCCTACACCATTCTGAGCAAAGCATAACTCTAGGAGCGAAGTAATCATTCCTCCAGAAGCAATATCGTGGCCTGCTTGAATCATCTCATTTTGGATAGCATGCTGTATGGCATTAAATGCTTTAATCACATACTGAGCATCTTTCACATCAGGGCACTGCTCCCCTACTCGATTTAGTGTTTGGGCCAATGATGAACCACCTAATTTGAATACGTCCTGCGAGAAATTAAGATAATAGAGTTTGCCACCATCAGGCTGTAAAACTGGCTCAATAACTTTTCTAATATCACTACACTGACCACAAGCCGATATGATGACTGTCCCTGGCGCTAGTACCGTTTTATCTTCATATTTCTGTGCCATCGATAAGGAATCCTTACCTGTAGGAATATTGATCCCTAGAGAAATAGCAAAATCAGAGGTTGCTTTCACAGCCTGATAAAGTCGCGTATCTTGCCCAGGATTTTTACAAGGCCACATCCAGTTTGCCGATAGAGATATAGATCTCAAATCATTTTCTAAAGGTGCCCATATAATATTAGTTAATGCCTCTGTAATTGCTACTCGAGATCCTGCTGCTGCATCGATCAAAGCTGTTGATGGAGCATGTCCGATAGAGGTCGCTATTCCCTTTTTACCATTGAAGTCGAGGGCCATTACCGCCACATTATTTAATGGAAGCTGCAGAGGTCCTACGCATTGCTGTGCTGCGACCAGGCCACCTACACATCGATCAACCTTATTCGTTAACCAATCCTTGCATGCCACTGATTCTAGTCGTAATACATTTTTGGTGTAGGTATAAATCTCAGAAGCTTTCGTTTCTATTTTTTCAAAATTCGCTTTGGAAGTATGGTCTTTCAATACGGTTTTGGGGCTACTACCAAACATATCGCTCAGCTTTAAGTCCATGGGTTTTTTATCTTGCTCCGATCGATGAAAAATAAACTTATCATCTGACGTCACCACCCCTACATCATACATGGGTGATCGCTCCCGTTCAGCAATTCTTTTTAGACTGACTATATCTTCTTTAGCTATCACCAGCCCCATACGCTCTTGTGATTCATTACCTATGATCTCTTTATCACTCAATGTGGGATCACCTAGCGGAAGTTTTGATACATTAATATGACCTCCTGTATCTTCTACTAGCTCTGATAGGCAATTGAGGTGTCCTCCTGCTCCATGATCATGTATAGATACAATTGGGTTTGTATCCGATTCTAACAAAGCTCTTACGGTATTTGCTGCTCTCTTTTGCATTTCAGGATTTGATCTTTGTACGGCATTGAGCTCAATTCCTGATTCAAATGCTCCCGTATCTGCAGAAGAGACCGCTGCACCACCCATACCTATACGGTAATTATCACCGCCTAATATCACTATTCTATCACCTTCTTTAGGTGTATTTTTTGCAGCCATTTCTTTTTTACCATAACCTATACCTCCTGCTTGCATGATCACTTTGTCATACGCGATCAACTTATCAAACTCTTGATGCTCAAAAGTCAATAATGATCCCGCTATGAGCGGTTGACCAAACTTATTTCCGAAATCTGAAGCTCCATTACTTGCCTTGATGAGTATATCCAGCGGTGTTTGATACAGCCACTTACGTTTATCGATACTCCGCTCCCATGGCCGATCATGTAATAACCTCGAGTATGAAGTCATATATACAGCTGTACCAGCCATAGGTATCGAACCCCGACCACCCGCAAGTCTATCTCTTATCTCTCCTCCAGACCCTGTCGCGGCTCCATTAAAAGGCTCTACAGTGGTTGGGAAATTATGCGTCTCTGCTTTCAGTGATATTACAGATTCAAAATCCTGGACCTTATAAAGCGAAGGCTCATCCGCTTTTAAGGGAGCAAACTGCTCTACCCTAGGACCTTCAATAAATGCTACATTATCCTTGTATGCAGAGACTATATAGTTAGGATTTTCTTTTGATGTTTTTTTGATCATCGTAAAGAGAGACTCTCCTTGCTCTACCCCATCGATGATAAACGTCCCATTAAATATCTTATGTCTGCAATGCTCACTATTGACCTGCGAAAAACCAAAGACCTCCGAGTCCGTTAATGGTCTTCCCATTTTTAATGATAGATTTTCAAGATATTTGACTTCTTCCTCACTAAGCGACAACCCTTCTTTCAAATTGTAAGCTCCAATATCTGAAATCGCTTCGATATCAGCAGGTACAGCATCAATTTTAAAAATAGCTTGATCGAGAGAAGTGTATCGCTGCGAAATCATAGGATCAAAGTCAGCAAAGTCTGAACCAACATGAAGAAACCTTTCTATCCTTGCAATCCCTTTTACACCCATATTTTGAGTGATTTCTACGGCATTTGTACTCCAAGGAGTAATCATCGCAGCCCTAGGCCCTATATAATCTTTATGGATTATTTTTTCTTCTGATAATTGAGCATTAGCAAAAAGCCATGTCAGTTTTTCAATATCTAAAGTAGAGAGAGTTTCTTGATGCTGTATAGCAAAGGTAACGTCTTGACGAGAGAAGAATGAGATCATAGGTAATTAATGAGCTTGGTCAATCAAAGATTAAAATTAATCATACCATGCAATACCCATGTCTTATTTAGACCTTTATTTAGCATTTAGTTTTGAAGTGGTCTAAATGGTATCTGCCAATCATTTTTAACTGCAATTACCCGTATGATGACCACGAGTAGTATAGGAAGTATGATGCTCAATTCGTAATTGCAACCTAAATAATGGAGTGACAGATATAGTAATCCGCCTAAAAAACAAACAGAAGCGTAGACTTCTTTCCTAAAAATAAGAGGTACCTCATTGGACAGAACATCCCTAATCACTCCGCCAAAAACTGCCGATACTATACCCATCAATAAGGCGATTACTGGACTAAGCTCATACGCTAAAGTCTTTTGGATTCCCAAAATAGTAAAGATCCCTATTCCTATAGTATCAAACAAAAAGAGGCCTTTTCTCATTTTTTTAAGAGAGGCTTTCAAAAAGTAACATAACATAATCGACAATATGACACAAGCTAGATAATTAAGATCCGTCATCCACCCCACTGGTGTGGCACCAATCAAAATATCACGTAAGGTACCACCACCAATAGCCGTCACTAAGCCTAACATAAATGCTCCTACGATATCAAACTTATGCTCTACTGCCGCCAATACTCCACTGATCGCAAAAACCAAAGTCCCTAGAATATCGATGAGATAAAGTAAATTCATGTGTATCGTTGCTTTGTACAAAGATCCCATTCTCTATCAAGAGATCAATCAATTATCCGAATAAAAAAGAATTTAAGAGGAGGATACGGTGATAAAGCGCTTCATATTAAAATTTTAACTTATTTATAATCTTCTGGTTAAAATCGAATTAAAGACATCAATTTTGAGTGACTTTAGGCAATAATTCATCGATCTTTTAGCAAAGAAATTATTATTAACCACCTAAAACGAAGTCTATGAAAAATTTCATTTACACTCTCACAGCAGTATTCGTTTTAGCATCATGTACTAATGTAAAAAAACTTGTCGAGCAGGGTCGATATGAAGAAGCATTTGAGTATGCGGCTAAAAAGCTAGCTGGAAAAAAGAACAAAAAGACGGATCATGTCATGGCATTGGAAGATGCATATGCAAGACTCGTAGAGCGTGACCTCAACACGATCAGTCATTTGCAATCCAAAAACAGACCTGAACTCCAATCTAGCATCTATAGGCTTTATGAGGGATTGATGAGAAGACAAGATAGAATATCGGCATTTTTACCATTGATAAGTAAGGATGGATATGCCGCTCATTTCATTATGAAAAACTATAGTAACGATATGAAGCTCGCAGCAGACAAAGCGTCAGAATTTCATTACACTCAAGCCATATCACTTCTAGAAAATGCTAAGCTTGGCCACAAACTCGATGCCAGAGCAGCTTATCGAGAACTTAATAATATAAATCGCTTTTATCCATTTTATAAAAAGAAGGATTCTCTTTTGCAAGTAGCGGATGCGCTAGGTATGACACATGTTTTGATTGAAACTAGTATCACATTTCCTGGAAATATAGAAGGTAGATTTATACATGACTTGTTGGACCTTGATTACCTTGATATGAATAGTCGATGGGTTCAATACTATTGGAATCAGCCAGAAGGAATTCCTATGGATATAAAAGCTGAGTTGCGATACGAAGTGCTAAATACCAGTCCAGAACTTATCGCCTCAGATCGATATACATGCGAAAAAGAAATAAAAGTAGGAACAAGAAAATACTACGAAACTGAAACTAAAGTTGACTCATCAGGCAATCATTATAATGTCAAAGTAGAGAAAGAGGAAGACGTCTTCGAAACGGTACGTAGCGTCACCACTATCACAACGATGGACAAACAAGCCCAAGTTATAGCCGTGGCTGAATATATCGATTACATCACAGGTGAAGTATACGGTTATGAAGAGTTTGAAGCGCAGCATATATTTCAAGAAGAGTACTCTGAATACTCCGGAGATGAAAGAGCAGATTGTGGCGATGCCCCTCGTGTTGCTAGGGGAGGTCCTGGTCTATTCCCATCCGATAGAACTATGTGGCTAGCAGCAAGCCGAGATATAAAAAGAGCATTTATGGCTAAAAATGAGCAAGAGATTCTATAATACCATTTTAGATTATAAATGGTATAAGAAATTACAACACGATCGGGCCAATTTATTTTAGCCCGATCGTATTCTATTGAAAAATATTCTAATCAAAAATGATTTTACGGCAAACGTGAACATGTGATGAAATCATATAGTTTTCAGTATAAAATTCTTTTGAGTATTCTCTTACCTACTCTAGCCCGGAACATAGAAAGCGGATGTCGATAGTTTCCAATAGGATAACTACCTAAGTCTCCATAGAGGCTAGTCCAGCGCATAAGAATTGGTCATTCTATTTTACAACCAGTTCATTATCTTTGTTTTAGCTAAATGATGCAAAGATGAAGAGTAGTCTGATTTTGGTAAGCCTCTTGATAAATATAGCGCTATGCGCTCAAGATTATACCTATTATCCTACTGGCGACACTGATAATATCGATACTAATCCAATGAAAGGATTTGTATTGGCCGGTGGAGGTAGTGACAATGACAACGCAATGAAATGGATGCTACAACGGGCAGATGGCGGCGATGTAGTAGTGCTCAGAACAAGCGGAAGCAACGGCTATAATTCATATTTCTATTCAGAATTAGGTATAGAAATAAACAGTGTAGAGACTATTGTATTTAACAACCGTAATGCAAGTTTTGATACTCAGGTACAAGATATTATACAAGGAGCAGAGCTAATATTTTTAGCAGGTGGTGATCAGACCTTATACTATGATTACTGGAAAGACACTCCAATACAAGATATTCTCAGAGAACTTATCAATACCAAAGAAATTACTATCGCCGGCACCTCGGCAGGAATGGCATCCCTAGGTAATATAGCCTATTTTCCTACTTCCTCAGGAGTTATCAGTAGCGAAGCCTTGAGCAATCCGTATCATCCTTTTATGGATTCTATTCGCTATGATGATTTTTTACAAATTGAGCTTTTCAAACACGTGATCATGGATACTCATTTCGACAATAGAGATCGAAGTGGCCGATTAGTAGCGATGATGGCACGTAGCATAAAGGACTACGACATTGTACCTTTTGCGATAGCTTGTAATGAAGTGACTGCTGTTTGTATTGATGAAAATGGCCAGGCTACCGTCTTCGGTGAATATCCTGAATATGATGATTTCGCTTATTTTATCGAACCGATATGTCCTCAATTAAAACCTGAAAATGTATCCATGAACCAAAGTCTAACCTGGGATAATGGTGACTATTCCCTAAAAGTTCGCAAGGTTTACGGTACTGAATCTGGAAATTATGCTGGCCATATTAAGGATTGGCAATTTAGTGATGTCAATCAGCTCGAGTACGAGACTTGGGGAGCAACCAATGGTCAACTAAATAAACAAACAGTAGAAGCCGAACCCGAATGTATAGTTAGTTCTTTTCAGGTCGAAGATCCTTTATTCCCTATCTTGAAATCTAATCTTGTCAGTAGCACATTAGAATTTTCAGATCATGTGGATATCGGAGATCTAGAAAATATTAAACTCTTCGATATGTACGGAACAACCACCTACCACTCTATCGCATCTGACCAAAAGCTAATCCAAATAGATCATCTCAATTCTGGTCTTTACATTATTCAAACAAAAAAAGCCCTGGCTAGATTTATAAAAATCTAACCAGAGCTCTTGGGTTCTATTATCAAAAAATCTTAAAATATTCTTACTCCGATACCTACGGTTAATAGATTTGGAGATGATTTTATTTGCGTTTCTTTACCCGCAACAGAGAAATGATCTCTGGCTTGGTGAAGTGATCTTTCATAGTTTGCAGATAGGTGAATTCTATTAAAAAATTCATATCCTACAGAAAACTGGAAATTAGTTTGCCAATTTCTTTCTACAGCTTGAAAATCAGCATCTGCTATGTTTTCTACTGATTGATCTAAAAGAATATTGAATCTAGGTCCTACTCCTAGGTTGAAATTACCTTTTTGTACTCCAGCCATGAGTGGTACAGATAGGAACGTACTATTAATCGAAGCTTTCGACTCTAATGCAGGACTTTCTAACTGAAATTCAGAAATCATAAAATCCATGCCCGTTGATCTATATTCTGCACCTCCATCAAAATATAGGTGTCCAAAATCATGAGTATATTGGATACCGAATGACTGCGTAGACGTACTGCCTAAAAAAGTTGTATTAAATGCTTCGGTAAAATCTCTACCCGTGGTCATTGAAGTTTGCTCTTGAGCAACATCAAAACTTTGACTATAATTAATTCTGAGACCGGACTGTGCCAAGGATTGCTGCAAAAAAGTGGTGGTCAAAAAGACCAAGATTAATAAAATTTTTGAGTTAGTGTTCATCGTAAAAAAAATTTGGTTTGGTTAAGTTTAAATATGTTTTTGAGTTCTTAAAAGAAATCAAAAATTATGCCAACATATTATTTATTTTTATAATATGTAAACTATTTTAAATAAGGGTTTAGTGTAAAAATTTCAACTTATAGTTATTACGATTTGACTTAGTTGCATGCATAACGACACAAGCCTCATAAAAGATTGTATCTCCGTTCATTTATTTTAAAAATATTGTATTAGTACAATGTCTTGACGTACTAGAGACAATCTTTAAGTGGCATTAGATACTTTCAATGATTTTCGGAGTCCATATAACATTAGCAATGATTACATTACCTTAGCGGGTAAATAGCAATAAGAGACATGATTTTATTAATATTCTTTTTCATATTATCCATTCTTTTCTCGTTTCTCTGCAGTATCTGGGAAGCCGTATTACTTAGTATTACGCCAAGATACATCCGTAAAAAGCAATCTGATGGTAGTGAAGTCGGTAAGCTGCTTACTGCTTACAAAAAGGATATAGATAGACCTCTATCGGCAATACTTACGCTCAATACCATTGCGCATACGGTAGGAGCCATAGGTGTAGGTGCACAGGCCACTGCGGTATTTGAAAATGTACATGAGATAATCCCTGGATTGAGTTGGGAAGTAGTCATTGCCAGCTTGATGACGCTCGCCATTTTGATTCTTTCTGAAATAATTCCTAAAACGATAGGTGCTAATAATTGGAGAAGCTTAGCACCTTTCACCGTGAAAAGTCTAAGAATACTATTATGGATATTGGCCCCCTTAGTATGGTTGACTCAACTGATAACTAAGAGTCTTAAAAATGATAAATCTAAGAGTGTATTAGATAGATCAGACATCGCTGCTATGGCTAAAGAGGGAGCTGCTATTGGCACCTTAGAGCAGAGCGAAAGCACGATCATCCGGAATCTGATCCAATTACATGAACTCAAAGTGAATGATATTATGACTCCTAGGACCGTACTGACTCTTGCTGATCAAAATACATCGGTAAGAGAGTTCTTTGATACACAAGATCCTATACAGTTTTCTAGAATACCAACATATGATGGTAAGGAGGATATGATCACCGGTATGGTTCTTAAAGATGAAATATTAACTAAACTTGCAGAGAATAGTGATAGTACTTTAATAAACTCCATTAAAAGACCACTGGTAACGGTATCTGATCAATTACCGCTCCCAGTATTGTTTGATAAACTACTGAAAGAAAAAATACACATGTCTGTTGTCACAGACTCATATGGGAGTCTCGTAGGTATCGTCACCATGGAAGATCTCTTAGAAACAATATTGGGAATAGAGATAACAGATGAGAGTGATTCTGTTACAGACCTCCAGTCCTTGGCACGTAAAAAGTGGCAGGATAGAGCAAAAAAAATCGGTCTTATAGAATAACGTATTTTAAGAACAAATTATTTAACTCATACATAGCCCATTGATTCCCCATCGAGGGCTATTGAAGTCAGTTTTTAGTCCTCTCATCGGACGAGGCCGCTCAATTCTCTAAAAGAACTACATTGAGAAAGCCAATTCATTACATCTCGTTTCAATACTTGTCACTACATCATATTCATATCACCATGCATAGGCAATTACGATATTGTCATTTTATCAATGAGGCTAGAGAAAGAATATATAAATCAGATTAATATTAATTTTTTATATGTGATATCATAGTGAAACGCTCACTAAGGTGTAGCTTTACTTTCCGTATAAAATGAGAATGAGTAACATCTATTGAGTACTACTTTTCCATATCGCTATATTTCTTTTGAAGGTAACATAGGTGCAGGTAAGACTTCTTTCTGCAAGCTACTAGAAAAGGAATACAATTGTAAACTGATACTTGAGCAGTTTGATGATAATCCATTTCTACCATTCTTCTACGATGACCCAGAGAGATATGCATTTACCGTGGAGCTTTTCTTTATGACGGAGCGACATAAGCAACTCCAAAAAACACTACTGACCCAAGATTTATTTCACGAGTATACTTTTGCTGATTATTGCTTTATGAAAACCTTGCTATTCGCTCGCAAAAACCTGCACGAGGAAGAGTATAGAATCTTTCAAAAACTATTTGGAGTATTAAATCAATCTTTCCCAAATCCTGATTTACTGGTATATTTTCACCGTGATGTAGAAATCCTTCAGAAAAATATCGCAAAGAGAGGAAGAGAGTACGAAAACAAAATTTCAAACGAATATCTCCTTCAAATACAAGACTCCTACTTTGAGTATTTTAGAAATATACTTTCATTTCCGATATTGATCATCGATATCAACGAAATAGACTTTATAGCTCGACCTGATCAATATGAGCACTTAAAATATCTGATAGGGAAAAAATATAATCCTGGAGTACATAGATACAGCCTAAGTATCTAATTCTGGTTTTGGTAATTTCTTAAGCCTGATGGTTTCGATCTTAGTTTCGCTTACATTTTCTAATATAAACTTATAGTCTCCTAGCACTATTTCTGCACCGGATTTTGGAATACTTCCCGACGTCATGACGACGTACCCTGACAGAGTATGATACTCTCCCTCTGGTATATCTAAAGCCTCATATTTTTCATTGAGGTAATCAATCTCATGCCTTCCGCTTAAAAGAAATTCATCCTCCGAAATCTTGATTTCAATTTGATCATTGCTATCATGCTCATCTTCAATTTCACCGAAGATTTCTTCCAGTATATCTTCCATAGTGATCACCCCAGCCGTACCACCAAATTCATCAACAACACATGCTATGACAACATTTGCCTGTATAAATTTATAGAGCAAATCCCTCACATTCATAGCCTCAGGCACAAATGGTATATCAATCAATATACTTGATATTCGCTTGGGTTTATCAAATAATTGTTGATGATGTACATAACCTACTATATCCTCTATCCCATTATCACTGACTAGTATTCTTGATAGATTAGATTCCTTAAAAGAGCTAAGTAAATCATCTAGCGAATCACTCTTATCAACATGTACAATCTCATTACGAGGCACCATACAATCCCTCACTTTGACCTGCTCCAAATTGAGAGCATTGACCAATATTTCTTTATCAATATCGTCATCTCCTTCTGCCAGCTCCTCATCTATAAAGTGCTGAAGGTCTACTCGAGTCAGAGCTATAGTTGCATTATCTATGGGAGTCCTAAGGATATATTTCAAAATAAAATTGGTGAGACTCATCATGATCCACGTGGGGATCGTCAATATCCAATTGAATAATCTAAGTGGATAGGTCATCAAATAGAGAAAATCGTTGGAATATATACGGGCTAATGTCTTGGGCAAAAATTCACCAAAAACCAATATAAATGCAGTAATCAGCAGTGTATTGATCAGAAGGCCAGCCAGACTGCTGTCATTGGCATCTCCAAATATAACCATATTGAGGGCCTGAGTAAGCAACATCGTCAATATCACCAATGCTATATTATTCCCTACGAGCATGGAGCTAATAAACTCTTTCGGAAATTGATAAAACTTGGCCAATACTCCTCCTCGTCGTGAGCCTTTATTTTTTAACACTTCGATACCTAGCTTATTGGAAGAAATAAAAGCTATCTCTGAACCACTAAAGAAAGCCGAAAGAATCAAGAAAATAATGATACCAAGTATGAGCATGCTGTAAAGATATATTACTCTTGGTTTTTTTCGGGATAAAGCTTTGACTGCATTTCTGAAGTCGTCATTTTTGCAGAAAATTTGTTCTTGATCGTAAAGCTTGTAAAGTCCTCATTACTCTCGAAGCCCACACCATAGGTAGTATCGCCTCTTGACGGTTGAGTTATTCGGATAAATTTATCCGTACGCATAATGCCATCGCTCTCTTGCCAAAAGATTTCTGGAGTCTCCAGCTTTTCATTATTCGCATTATAGATTACAACACTATCCTTACAATGTATAAGCTTATTGCGCTCATCCCGCACGGCATACTTGGCTTCTAGATAACTAGTCACTCGACCGTAGCCATCTAAAAACTCTGCTTTTACTCCATCTGTAAATACTTGTTTAGGGTTCTTTTTATCCAAATACCCCAACATACGTGGCCCTGATATAATGACATTTACTCTAGCAGAATCGCTATAGATCATTCTCACATCTTTAGATTCCTCCACAAGGAGTTTATCTTCAGATAATAGCTCATTGACCTCGCTGATGTCATTGGTGCATCCGCTTATTATACAGCTCATTAGTGATATCAACAGCAGTATTCGCATTATCTAGCAAGTGTTACATCTCCTGTGTAGGTGAGTGGTTCTAGAGGATTATCGATAAAGGCGATCTTTGCGATCCATGTAAAAACCCCTGGATTTAAGGGTTCATCCTTGAATGTACCATCCCAACCACCTGACATATCATTAAGTGGTAAATTTGAACCAGTATACATGAGGTTACCCCATCGATCATAGACTTTTATTTCATCTATACTAGATACCGCAGGTCCCACAAAAATGGTGAAGTTGTCGTTAACACTGTCTCCATTAGGAGAAAATATATTAGGCGGATAGATCGGTCTCTCTATATTGACTGCTACATTTAGTTGATCACTTGCTGTACATCCATTTTCATCGGTTACAACTACGGTATATACATCTACTCCTCCTGCTTGTATTGTTGGGTCGAGACAATCGGTACATGAAAGTCCTGTAGTGGGAAACCACTCAATAGTAAAATTACTACCCGCATTAGTGACTGAAGCTAAAGTCTCTGCTGTAAAACCAAGATCAACTTCAATATCTTCTCCCGCCTGAACAGATAACGGCGGCGGTTCTGTTAAAGAAATAGTCACTACCTCTTCACATCCCTTGATATCTTGAATCACTACCTCATAGTCACCTGCTGGCAGATTACCAAAATTAGGAGAAGGTTGGAAATTGACACCATCAAGGCTATAATTATACGCAGGAGCTCCATTGATACCTTCAGCTTCTATAACACCTGAAGTCTCACCAAAGCAGAATATATCAAAACCTTGGGCTGCAGCTGCTAAGGTAGATGTATCCTTGCAACATGGCTCTACGAATACATCCAATATTTCAGTAACTAAACAACCACGAGAAGATAATACTGTCAGTACAGCTGTCTTATTACCAAAACTTTCGTACTCCACACTGAACGGTCCAGTACCTGTACCGAATTGTGGATCAGCACCTACCCCAAAACTCCACTCATAGGATACGATAGGGTCAGTTGGAGCTACACTTAAATCTTCAAAATTGACAATCTTTTCACATTCGATCACATTACCTACTGCTGTAATCTCAAAACCCGGATCTGGGCCTAAGAATGTTCCAGTACCACCGAATTCTATGCTAAAACCGAAGCCAGATTGAGAAAAATTATTTACTACTAAGGCATAAGATACACCAGACACCATATCAAGAGGCGCTAAATAGTTATCATCTCCATCTTGACATCCATTAAGCTCCGCTGTATCTGTGGCTCCGTTGCCTAGTCCTGTAGGACCAAAACATGGAAGAGAAGTAATCGCATTTCCCTGATTAGCACCAGAAAACATACACCTTAATGCAATCTTTCCATCACAGTTGGAGACACCATTAGGTAATTCGTAGACTATAAAATCTAAATCTTCATCTTGAGAATTTGGGTTATTAGGGATCAAATCAAATTCTAATGTCCCAGATTGGTCACAGGTCCATACGTACCATGCGCTTGCATTTTCTTCAAATATAACAGCAGCGCTTGTAGCTGGACATCCAGAGTCTTGAATTTCGTTAGTATTACTACCAACCGAATTTAGATTTTCAACTTGATAAGGTGAAGTATCACATAATACCACAGACGCCGCACAATCTGACTCAGGACTAGGTACTGGCACAAAGGAGGTAACACATAGATCAAAGGGAGCTTGAGTACTCCCGCTAGAACTAATACGTATATAGTATATCTGTCCTGGTATCAGCCCATTGACAGTCAACTCAGCTATATCGGCGCCTAAAGTGATATCGTTACAACCTAATTCTGACAAATTATTGCAATTCCCTTCATATACGGCTATACTAGGTCTTTCTATTTTATTTTCGGTAATATCCAATCTCCCTAATACTTGTAGAAATGCCGCAGGTGCCGTACTTGAAAAAGTAAACCAAACATCGCCCTGACTCATATTACCCCAACAAAAAGGAAGTGGATCTGGAGATACCGTGGATTCCTCAATGGTAAACTCACCATCATCAGAGCAATACTCTGCGAGTGTCCCAAGGAATATTGCATTCTCACATTCATCATTGAATATCTGACCATATGAGGGTATCACAAAGAGCGATAACAACAAAAAGAGACCGTTACGTATTGGATTTCGACTCATAAACCTAATTGTATATGATGTGAAACGAATTAAATGATAAAATGATCATACAAGCCATCTATTTAATATTTCTATAAGTAAAACTAAGGTTTTTAGTTTGATGACACATGATTTGTAATCATCTATGAAGACATTGCTTTACTTTCTACTTATTTTGCTGATATGGAATCACCAATGCTTTATTTAGTACCTACACCCATAGGTAATCTAGAAGATATGACCCCTAGATCTATCAAAATATTGAGGGAAGTCTCCCTGATCTTATCAGAGGATACCCGCAATACTGGTAAGCTACTTAAACATTTTGAAATTGAAACTAAACAAACATCTTATCATGCGCATAATGAGCATCGATTGACAGAGCGATTTATCCAAGTTTTGAAAGAAGGTCAATCTATTGCATTAGTATCTGATGCAGGTACTCCAGGTATATCTGATCCAGGCTATATGCTCGTCAAAGCTGCCATAGAACATGATATTAGACTAACCGTACTGCCGGGAGCGACGGCATTTGTACCTGCTCTCGTGATGTCAGGCTTTCCATGTAACAGATTCTATTTCGAAGGATTTCTTCCTCAAAAAAAAGGTCGAATGACTAGATGGCTAGCGCTAAAAGAACTCAAAACAACATTGGTCCTATACGAGTCTCCTCACCGAATCAAAAAGCTAGTCAAAGAGTGCATAGAACATCTGGGTGCCGACACCCCAATCGCTATATCTCGAGAAATCAGTAAGTTGTATGAAGAAAATATTCGAGGTACAGCTACATCTGTTCTACAAAATCTAGAAATACGTACCGCGATCAAGGGTGAGATTGTGGTTTGTATAGATAATAATTAGGTTTGCAACATCAAAATGAACCAATTAACGT
>JAHDGW010000002.1:0-11022 GCA_020631635.1 Saprospiraceae bacterium | reverse complement strand
AATTAGAATTATATAATGAACCAAATAACGTTAATTGGCTCAAAATGGATGTTTTAGCTAGAAATATAGAAATCGAATTTATCAAAAAGATGAGACCCAATAAAGTCACTATTTTATTGGGGCCGCGTAGGATAGGTAAGACGATTTTGCTCAAAAATATATTATCCAATACTACAGAGCCATACTTATTCTTAAACGGAGAGGATCTCACTACTCATAAGCTATTAGCTAGAAGGAGTGTAGAGCACTACAAAACTATCTTAGGGACTAAACTACTTTTAGTCATTGATGAAGCTCAAAATATACCTGACATTGGTAACATACTCAAACTAATGATTGATGAGATCATAGGACTACGGATACTCATCACAGGATCATCCGCATTTGATATAGAAAACAAAACAGGAGAGCCTCTTACGGGTAGAAAAATAACGCTGCGACTCTATCCGATATCAGAATCTGAGTATCAACAAATAGAGTCCCCACTGACCTGGACCGATGGACTGCGACATAGGCTTATATACGGTAACTACCCAGAATTGCTCCACATCGATGATCAAGCCGATAAAACGCGATACCTCAATGAATTAGTCTTCGGGTATTTAATGAAATACATCCTGGCACTTGAGAATATACGTAACTCGGACAAAATAGTCTCTCTACTCCGATTACTTGCCTTTCAGGTAGGAAGCTTGGTATCAACATCTGAACTAGCTCAGAAGCTAGGGATGAGTGTCAATACCGTGAGTAAGTATCTAGATTTATTGACCAAAGTATTCGTCATACATCGGGTAGGAGGATTTAGTAGAAATTTGAGAAAAGAAATCACCAAAAGTAATCAGTGGTTTTTCTATGATAACGGTATACGGAATATCCTGATCGCCAATATGAATCCACTAGAGCTGCGAAATGATCAAGGCCTACTTTGGGAAAACTATATCATAAGTGAGCGTCTCAAATATCAAAGCTATACGGGATTGATATCTAATAATTACTTTTGGAGAACCTATGATCAACAGGAAATAGACTGGATAGAAGATCGAGGTGGACAACTACATGCATATGAATTTAAGTGGAATCCTAAAAAGAAGACGAGAGCACCCAAGGGGTGGGAACGTACCTATCCAGATGCCACTTACCAAGTCATTCATCCCGAAAATTATAGGGATTGGGTAATAGGTGATTTTAGACTATAGACTTTTGGCTTTCTCTACAGCTTCTCTTTAATAAAGTTGGTCATCTTATTATACAAGTGCAGTCGTGCATTATCACCATAAATACCATGATTACGATTTGGATATATATAAAAGTCAAATTGCTTGTTGGCACTAATTAAGGCCCTTGCCATTTCCATACTATTCTGTACATGCACATTATCATCTCCATCGCCATGCACCAATAGATAGTTTCCTTTCAACTGATCTGCAAAGTATATTGGGGAATTATCTTGATATCCATCAGGATTTTCCTCAGAGGTACGCATATATCGCTCCGTATAGATGGTGTCATACCACTTCCAGTTAGTCACCGGTGCCACTGCTATTGCGGCTTTAAATACATCATTACCTTTAAGCAAGCAAAGGCTCGACATATATCCACCATAACTCCATCCAAATATTCCTATTCGGTTTGCATCTGTATAGGGCAGTGAAGCTAAGTACTTAGCGGATTCTATCTGGTCGATAGTCTCGTAATGACCCAGTTGCTGATATGTCATTTTTTTAAACTCCTCTCCCCTTGCTCCCGTACCTCTATTATCTACACAGGCCACTATATAACCTTGCTGAGCAAGCATCTGAAACCACCAATAGTTTTGGCCCTTCCAAGCATCCGTCACTTGTTGACTGCCAGGACCACCATAGAGATACATGAATACTGGATATTTTTTAGACTCATCAAAGTTCTTGGGCAGCATCATCCAAGCTTTGAGATTGACATCTTTACGCGTCTGGATATCCATAAATTTGATATCCTGTACCCCATAATCTTTCTGGATCTGTCTCAGTGCACGGTTATTTTCAATAGTCCTTACTCGTTTGTCCTTCTTGTTATAGACTTCGTATGTAGGTGGATAATTGGCCGTACTATGATTGAGCACATAATAATCGAAAGTACTACTAAATTGCGCTCTATTAGTCCCTGCTTGCTTGCTATGCTTTTTATCTTTTTTTCCTTTTAAATTTACACTATAGATCTCTTTCTGAGCTGGTTTTTCTTTTGCAGCTTGATAATAGAGTCTCTCATTTTTAGCGTCATAGCCATAAAACTTAGTAACATCATAATCACCAGAAGTGATAGCATTTTTTTGTTGACCATCCATATTGTACAGGTATAAATGGTTGTACCCACTTTTTTCGCTAGACCATATAAATTCCTTACCATCATTTACAAAACGTAGATCATCTGTGATATCTATGTAATATTTATTTTTCTCCACGAGCATCGGCTCTCCCCTTCCTGTCTTAGGATTCACCAAATCAAGTTGTAGATGATTTTGGTGTCTATTCATATTATAAACTACCAATTGATTTTTAGGAGACCATTTTATTCTAGGTACATATTCCCAGTTTTCATCTCGTTGTACCTCTACTGACTCTCCATTGGCTAAATGATGGATGTATACATCAACGACTGCGTTCTTTTCTCCCACTTTAGGATACTTGAATGTTACGTATTCTGGATATACCTGATCACTATTGACAGTCATGGTGAACTCAGGTACTTCTGTCTCATCAAATCTGATAAAGGCTATTTTGTTACCATCAGGAGACCATTCAAAAGCTTTGGTAAAGGAAAACTCTTCCTCGTATACCCAGTCGCACATACCATTGATAATCTCATTGTATTTACCATCTTGGGTCACTTGCGTTATCCCAGTGGTAGGGATATCGAACACATACAAGTTGTTTTCATGGACATATGCCACCTTATCTCCATTAGGCGAGAGCGATGCATTGCTAATTTTTACACCTTCTTGTATGGCGGTGGTGGTGTTCTCTGATCGATTGTAAACGTAAACTAATCCCTTGCTAGATCTTCTATAGATTGATTCTGATTGAGACTCAATGAGTATCAGACTTTCATCCGTATTGAAGGTATATTTTGAAATCGTACCGACCATACCACTGGCACTGCGATCATTGCCTGATACAAATACATCTTCTACAAAATCTCCTGATGTGAGATCGTATTTCTTTATTTTATTATCCTCAAGTCTAGTATAGTGCTTACCGTCTTGCATAAAGTTAAAGCCCGGTACCGATTTGGCATAGAAGGTATAATCTCTCCATATCCCCTCAACGGTAATATCTCGCTGAGCATCTATAGAAAATGTAATCGTACTGATCAATAGGGCAATGATAATTCTCATGATCTAAATGCTTATTTTTACTTGTAACGCTGAAATTATGATAAAATTTAAAGAAATCTACTATCTCATCGCATCGGTCATGCTATTAGTCGGATGCTCATCTTCGACAACTGATGATTCTAAGTGCAAAAATCAAAGAACCCTCAAGCTAAACCCTGATCGCTATAATGTAGGGTTTTTGATCATGGACGGAGTGTATAACACTGAACTGACTGCACCGTATGACATATTTCAGCATACCATCTATAGAGATAGTATCAAAGCCATGAATACCTTCTTGGTCGCGAATACAATGGAGCCTGTAACGGCCTTTGAAGGCAATCGACACCTTCCCGATTTTGATTATACTTCTGATGATCTTCCAAAAATTGATATTCTCGTAGTACCGAGTGCAGAGCATCACTTAGACTCTGATCTGGAAGATACGGTCATGCTCAATTTTGTAAAAGAGGTTGCTAAAGATGCCTTATTTGTCACTTCTCATTGTGATGGGGCTTTTGTACTGGCAGAAGCGGGACTATTGGATGATTACTGGTCAACGACTTTCCCAAGTGATATCCCAAAATACCGAGATAGATATCCTCAACTTAAGGTGAAAGAAGATGTATGGCTTGTACATGATGACAAATTTATCACCAGCGCAGGTGGAGCTAGATCCTTTGAGGCTGCTCTCTATCTATGCGAATATTTGTATGGTGCAGATATTGCCCATAGCCTAGCTGGTGGACTTGTGATTGAATGGGATATAGAAGAAGTACCTAAGCTTCTCAATCTTGATATTTCTATAAGCCGAGACAATAAATGAGTAAAAACCCCAAAATAGATATTGAACGGACGCAATGTGATCAGATCTGGTATCTTATACATTGGGCATTAGTGTCTTGTATGTTTTTGATACCTGCATTATACTACGACAGCCTTCCTGACACTATTACTACACATTTTAATGGCAAGGGAGAGGCGGATGGCTTCGGTAGTAAAAGGATTATATTTTTGATACCTGTCATAAGTTTGATCCTTCACCTATTTCTCAATTTGATACGTCGATACCCTCATACATTCAACTACGCCATAAAGATAACTCCCGAAAATGCATATCATCAATATAGGATTGTACTAAAAATGATTGATCGATTACGAACAATCATTCTTGTTTTCTTTTTATATATCACCATCATGATGGTCCACAATGCAGATGGCAATGGGAGCATAAGTATTGGATTTGCGACGATAGTTTTTATGATAGCCATCTTTGCTACGATCATTACGATGGTTATTGCTTCTACTAAATATAAATAGCGTATATGAATTGGTTGCCCATATTTCCTCTTAGTCTAGTCGCCTACCCTACGGCACCACTTAATCTACATATATTTGAAAAACGATATCAGCAATTAGTCAAAGATTGTATGGAGAGAAATATCCCTTTTGGTATACCTCCCCATCAAGATGGAAAACAAATGAGTATTTGTACCGTCATGAAAATTGCAAGTATTGAGAAGACATATGAAGGCGGTAAAATGGATATCAAGACTTATGGAGTAGGTGTATGCACTATATCTGAAATACAAAATCCCTATAGCCATAAATTATATGCAGCAGCACAGATTGAAGAAATGCCTTATGATCTTGACGGAGATCCGCTCAAAGCAAAACATATCATCTCTCTAATAGATCGCCTATATCAAATGATGAATATCCAGAAGTCATTGCCAAATCCTGAGGGATTTACGGTCTACTCTATAGCCTCTAAAGCAGGGATGAGTCTTGCACAAGAAATTGAACTGCTGAAAATTCCAAGTGAAAAAGATCGTCAAGATTACGTACTCAGACATCTCCGTAAGATGATTCCTATGGTAGAAGAAATGGAAAATATGAGGCGTAAGGTACAGATGAACGGACACTTTAAGAATGTCATTTCACCAGAATGGTAGAAGAATTATTGCTTTGTTAATTTGTTCATTTGGTAAGCTGTCGATCAGTAGCTACATCCTTTTTCTACAAATCCGATATATTAGTTTCAAGCAAAATACAAGTACTAATCCTTAAAATCTAATTGAACGGAGAATATATGCGATTTCAGGATACCAGCAGATTCTGTAACATTAGCCAGTGCATAATCTACTCGTAGTCTTCCAAGATTGATACCCATACCGATATTGGGCTGTACTTCTAGGTCTGCCTGATCGGTAGTCACATCATTGACGATACGCTGTATATTACCGATACCTGCCCTGACGAATATCTTATCATTAAGTACCAGTTCAACACCTGCGGTGGGGTCTATTTCGATACTGCTCGACTGTACTAGGCCAGCCTCTCTACCATTGGTACTGAAGTTTAGGTTACCTTCTATTGTATATCCAAATTTTTCATTACCCCCGAAGTAAGCGGCTCCTAAAATAACTCTAGGCAAGGCGATCTCGGTACTATTGATCGGCACATCATTACCAGTAGCGATGAATACATCTTGCTCTTCCTGAGAAAGATTGAAGCTCCAAGCGTTGAAAGTACTCGTAATATCTCTACCCATGAGTCCTATGGCAAACCTCTCCTTACGATATTGAATACCTAAATCAGCACCAAAGCCCCACGAACCACCAAAACTACCTAGTGTACGTCTTATGATTTTTAAACTACCACCGATAGTCAAGGCCCTATTTTTCAGTGATTGGGCGTAGCTAGCGAATAGTGCATAATCTGCCGCTGAAAAGCTGGTCACCTGATCATAATTAACACTACCATCTGGACCAATCAAATTTAAGGTGTTAGGGATATTATCTACACCCAATCTAATAAAAGAAATACTCCCAAAAGAATTTTTAGCAGGATCGAGCTGTTTTCCATATGCTACGTAATCATAGTTGGATATACCGCCAAACCAATTGGTATGCATGGCTGCCGCTTGAGCTTTTTCTTCTATACGGGCGAGTCCAGCTGGATTCCAGTATGCTGAACTAATACCATCGGTATGCGCTGTCATAGAACCAAACATACCATGCGCATCTGCTCCAACGCCAATATTTAAAAACTCATTGACAAACTTGGGTTGCTGCGCAAATAGACTAGCGGCCATCAACATTGCGCTAAAAGAAAACAATATCCTTCTGTTCATTTTTTCGATTTTTCCTCTCACCTTAGTAAGAAACAGATAATCAAGACCTCAAATATAACGATTTTTCATTATATGATGATCATATCTCAACCCATAGCTAACGCAATAGACCTACAATAAATTTGCTACCAAGCTCTATATTTTTCAGAAACGTCGGGAATACATCAATGATGCAAAACTACATTGGCAAAATCAATCAATATCGATTTGTTAGTGGACATTCTGCTACCTATACCTTTGGAATACTGATCTGCCTTGGACAGCGCCCGAATGATCGCTTTGAGTTGTGTTATACTAAACTTGCCAGCCGCTTGTTTGTATTCTCTCAAAAAATAAGGACTCCCGAGTTTTAGGGCGGACATCAGGGTTTGGTCCCCTTTCTGTAGATTGGCTCTGGTGATGAGCAATTTCGAAAAGTAATTATATAAACTTCCTACCAGTAATGGGATCGGATTACTTTTTGGATTTTCACTAAAGTACTGAATGATACGATACACTTTGACCTCGTCTTTCATACCTAAAGCCTTCTGAAACTCAAAAACATTATAATCCTTACTGATACCAATATTATCTTGGACTACCTGAGCATCTATGTTTTTCTTATCCCCTAGATTGATCAATATTTTATCGAGCTCGTTTGTGATTTTCGATAGATCAGTACCTAGATATTCTGCAATGAGTTCAGATACTCCAAGGTCTATTTTTACACCAGAACCCCTGAGGTAATTTTGGATCCATGCACCGACTTGATTGTCATAAAGTTTTTTGGTTTCGAGATAGCATGTTTTTTTTGATACTAGCTTACCAAATGCCTTTCTCTTATCAGGCTTTTTATACTTATGGCATAGGACTAAGATGGTCTGAGGAGAAGGCTTTTCGATATACCCTACGAGCTCATCAATCGTCTTCATATTTTGAGCTTCTTTGAGTATCACTACCCTACGACTAGCCATCATGGGGAATTGTCTAGCATTATCTTCAATAGCCTTATGATCGACTTCTTTTCCATAAAATACGATTTGGTTAAATGCCTTTTCTGCTTCGGTCAATGCATGCTCTTCGATGTAATCAGAGACCTTGTCGATATAAAATGGCTCTTCTCCACATAGGAAATAAACGGGCTGATAGTTGCCAGCTTGGATATCTTTCATAATGGCATCAAAGGTCATAGCTAGTCTATTCTTTTATCTTCTTTGATATATAAATTGTGGCTTGAATAGGGAATATCAATACCGGCCTCGCCAAATGCTTTGAGTATTTGCTCGTAGACATCACACTCCAATACAAAAGCATCTGACACCTCCTTAGCCCAGGCCCAAGCACGAAGATCTACAGATGATGCGCCCAGCGACAGTACTCTTACCTGGACTATTGGATCATTTCTCTCTATCTGCTCCTGGCTACGCCCATCTATAAGCAATGGATGAGCCATTACGATATTGCGTATGATTTCCTTGGCTTGGTCAATATTGGCATCATAACCAACGCCAACTTGTATCCATCTACATATGCGCTCGTCCTTATAATCTGCGTTGACAATGATATCGTTACTGATCACGGTATTGGGGATCACCACCCTACGGTTATGAAAATCCCGGATCACTACATGTCGCAGCGTAATATCTTCCACTACCCCAGATATAGTACCTATGGTAAGGCGGTCATTGACCCTAAATGGCTTGAATATAACAATAAAAAGTCCACTGATAATATTACTCAAAGCATGCTGAGATGCAAAACCAGCGGCAACCGCAATAACTCCTGCACCGGTAAGGAGCGTACCTGCCACCGTCTTAAAAGAAGGTAAAGTGTATAGGGCCATTCCAAAACCTATGACATACACCAAACCTACGATCAAATGCTTCAAAAACTGATAACTGGTAGGATCATTCTGCATAAATTCTGTAGAATGCTTGATCATTCTATTAAACAATCGCTTGAGCAATGCTACAATGATGAAAGTGATAGCTATAAGGACCAGAAACTGCCCATAGACTTTAAGGTGTTCGATCCAAAAGGATTTATCCATAGAATGAAATTTAATGTAAATAACGTACTAATTTTAGGAACTTAGAATTGAAATCTATATCAATGGAAAATTACCTAGAACTAAATCGACAATCATGGAATGCTAGACTAGCCTCTCACGTAGATTCAGAGTTTTATCGGATGCCCGCTTTTATGAAGGGAGAAAATTCTCTAAAAGAAATAGAATTAGCTCTTCTTGGAGATGTTACTAATAAAAAAATCCTGCACCTACAGTGTCATTTTGGTCAAGATAGCCTATCCTTAGCGAGGATGGGTGCTAAAGTCACAGGAGTGGATCTCTCAGATGCCGCCATAGCGAAAGCCCGTGAAATCAATGATCAGCTAGGACTAGATGCCACCTTTATCAACTGTGATGTATATAGTGCCAAAGATCATATTGATGAAAAATTTGACATCGTTTTTACCAGCTACGGCACCATAGGTTGGCTACCCGATCTCGATCAATGGGCTGATATAGTCTCCCATTTTTTGAAGCCTAAGGGTCTATTTATCATGGCAGATTTTCACCCTGTAGTCTGGATGATGGATGATGACTTTACTGAAATCAAGTATCGATACTCAAAGTCTGATGCCATCGTAGAAGAACTCAACGGCACGTATGCCGATACCACAGCTCAACTTGAAGGACTAGAAGTATCATGGAACCATGGCATGGCGGAAATCATCGGTGCATTACTCAAGCAAGGACTACGGTTAAAGGATTTTCAAGAGTACGATTATTCTCCTTGGGATTGTTTTAGCCATACTACCGAAGTCGAAAAAAATAGATATCGAATCAAACATCTTGGAGATAAAATACCTATGGTGTATAGTTTGGTTTTTAGAAGTTGACTTGTTGTCAGTTGCTAGTTGCCACTCTGACTGCTTGACTAGTTATAAGTTATGATTTGCCAGTGCTCATTAATCTCCGATACGAACTTACAGGCAACTGACCACTAGCAACTAGTCCACTAAACAAAAAAATTCAGGGTAAATCCTTAAATCTTATCTTTACATACATCGTTTAAAATATCTAAAGAGTCATCATATGAAAATTCAATCAATCATCCTTAGTATTATTATCCTTGCAGGAATGAGTTCTTGTGTAGGAAAAAAGAAGTTTAATGAGTTACAATCCAACTACAACGACCAAAAGCTTGCACTGGATGCAGCTAATAAAGATTTAGCCAACATAGGTGGAGATCTAAGAACACTGACCAATAAACTGGAAACCTGTAATCAAGAAAATGCACGGCTCAAGGCATCTGATCAAGAGCTAAAACTTAGGAAGGAGCAAATGGAAGATCTTAGAAATCAGATTACTCAACTCTCAGCTCAAAATAATAAACAACTAGAAACGGTAGGTGATCTTACCGTACTCTCGAAATCTGCCAACGATAATATCTCTGAGACCCTCAAGCAACTTGAAGGCAAAGATAAATACATCAATGTATTGCAAAATGCTCGGACTAAAGCCGACTCCATCAATCTAGCTCTAGCGGTCAATCTCAAAAGTGTATTGGCACAAGGAATCGCAGACCAGGATGTGGAAATCAAAGTGGATAAAACAGTAGTATTCATCAACCTATCGGACAAGATGCTATACCAAAGTGGTAGCTCAAGAATCACCGCACGTGCTGATGAGGTACTTGGAAAAATCGCTAAAATCATACAATCAAAGCCTGACTTTGAAGTCATGGTAGAAGGCTATACGGATAATGTACCGATCAATAGCAGCTGTATGCAAGATAACTGGGATCTAAGTGTAAAACGGGCAACCTCTGTCGTACGAGCACTACAAAAAACCCACGGCATCAACCCTAATCGTCTCATCGCTGCCGGTAGAGGGGAATACAATGCGCTTGCCTCTAATGATACCGCAGAAGGTAAAGCTATGAATAGACGTACTCGAATCATCATCTTACCAAAATTGGATCAGTTTTACGATCTTTTAGCACCTCAGGATTTGGATTAGATATAGTGTTTGGGCATATTTTCGTCGTATTTCTATAGATTTTGGTCTATGAACGAGTAGGTTGAGATACTTCATTTTGGGTTTGGAACCGTTTTAGGGCCAATCAAAAATGAAAATCATGATACAAAAACCTTCAACTGCATTCACGGGTGCATCATGGGCTGCTCTAGGAGTAGGGCTACTGGGATATATCATAGGTCTTTGGAGATCAGATATGCAACTCAACGAACGAGGTTATTATTTCACAGTCATTATGTTTGGATTATTCTCTGTGGTATCGCTACAGAAAGCTGTACGAGATCGACTTGAAAATATCAAAGTCTCAGAGATCTACTATGGAATCTGCTGGTTTGCCAGTATACTATCTCTGTTGCTCTTGATCATAGGACTATGGAATGCCGATCTACTGCCGAGTGAAAAAGGCTTTTATGCTTTTGGGTTTATGCTTGCTTTGTTTGGAGCAGTGACGGTTCAGAAGAATACTAGGGATAGGATGCAGAGGGATTAAACAAGATTATTTTATTAAAAATCTCA
>JAHDGW010000217.1 GCA_020631635.1 Saprospiraceae bacterium | reverse complement strand
GATAAAAATAATGACTCTGATGGTATGAATAATCCCTCCGATCCCGTAGCGGTTGACCTCACGTCACTGCCATTTGGAGGAAATTCGCCAACCGATATTTTAATTCGCAATCAAGGAGATCCTCAGCCAGATTTTTTGTCCTTATGGCTATGTGGACTGCCCGCTGATGGAGCTGGCGCTAATAATGCTAGTGACTGGACCAATGAAGATGGAACATGGGACTATACCAAGAAACCTCAAGTAGAAGGAGACGTAGTCTGGGATCATGAATTTGATATTTCATTAGATGGTAATGGTTTTCGAATCATAACAGGAAACAATCTTCCAGACCATCCTACCGGCATTTTCCCAATCCAACAAAATACAGAAGCCTGGCAATATGATAAAAATCCCAATATCATTTCTGAACAAGTAATAGATATAACACTACCAGCAATTCCTGAGATTGCCCTTGAGCCTAATTGTGTATTTTTCGGTCCTGCAGGTTTTTCATTGACAGGAGCCGCGATCTATCATGGAGCATCCACCCTAGGTACAGATGCTGCAGCTCATGAAATGCTCGATAGATTTGGCGGTCATACCGATGGCACAGAAAGGTATCATTATCATTTTCCATCTCAAGATTTACAAGATCATATCCATGAACATACCTCAGGTCATTCTGCCCTGATGGGTTATATGATGGATGGATTTGGCATCTATGGCCCTCATGGAGAGGACGGAGAAATACTCACATCAGAGGACCTAGATGAATGTCACGGTCATACGCATGAGCTAATGTGGGATGGCGAAATGATAGAGCTATATCACTATCATTGGACTTATGACTTCCCATATAACATTGGATGCTTTCGTGGTACTCCTCAATAAGGGACAAACATACGGGTATTATCTTTACCTGATTACTCTATTTTCTCTACCCTAATTACTCCATCATGCGTTCATCTATCGTAATCTCTTTATTCTTCTTATTCATTGTCCTTTCAGGAATGATGCTCCCCCCTTTAATGAATACACCTGTCCTTCCCAGTACACCCTACGATTATAGTAGTCTCAACCTACCTGCTCACTTCACTGGCAATGCTCCTAATTCACCATTGCCCACATCTGTTAATGGATTAGATAATACACCTAGTGACAACCCTATTTCCGATCATGGCGCAACACTAGGAAGAGTGCTCTTTTATGATAAAATGCTGAGTACTAATGGATCAATTTCTTGTGCCTCTTGCCATCAAGCTGCAAATGGATTTAGCGACCCCGCCACACTGAGTATTGGTTTTGATGGTGGTACAACGGGAAGACATTCTATGACCCTCATCAACGCTCGCTGGTATCAAAGAGGTAGATTTTTTTGGGATGAACGAGCGACTACCTTAGAAGAGCAGGTCTTAATGCCCTTTCAAGATCCTGTAGAGATGGGTTTGACCCTTGCACAACTAGAAAATATCGTATCGAATCAATCATACTATTCTGATTTATTTATTAGTGCATTCGGCGATAGTAATGTAACCAGTGAGCGTATAGCCAAAGCACTAGCCCAATTTGTACGAAGTATCGTCAGCTTCAATAGTGAATATGATCTCGGTAGATCTCAAGTTGCTAATCCTGGTCAAAATTTTCCGAATTTCACAACAGAAGAAAACCTAGGCAAGCAACTATTTTTCCAAACCATCCCAAATGGCGGCGGAGCTTGCTTCGGATGCCATACTACTGAGGCTTTTGTAAGTGCCAATCCTGGTCCTCAAAATAATGGGCTTGATGCTACTACTACTGACCCCGGTGCTGGAACTACATTTCAAAATAATCCAATCTTTGATGGACGTTTTAAAACATCAACACTTAGAAACATTGAATTGACCGCACCCTATATGCATGATGGTAGGTTTGCCACTTTAGAGGAAGTCATTGAGCATTATAACAGCGGTATACAGGCTCATCCTACCCTATCTCCAGCGCTAACAGATGCTAATGGAGATCCTGTACAACTCAACTTTACAAATGACGAAAAAGCAGCATTAGTTGCATTTTTGAAAACCCTTACAGATCCATCTATAGCTAATGAAGAAAAGTGGAGTGATCCTTTTTCGGTGGTATTACCCGTAGAATTAGTTGATTTTATAAGTTCGAAAGAAGATGATGGTATTCTTCTCCAGTGGATAACAAGCATAGAAATCAACAACGAAGCATTCTTTGTTGAAAAGTCAAATGATAGTCGATCATGGCAAGAAATAGCAGAAATTTTAGGAGCGGGAAATATCTCCATGGAAACAGAGTATTCATTTTTGGATAATGATCCTATCGAGGGCATACAATATTATCGTCTCAGCCAAGTAGATTATAATGGTAGTATCAGTTACTCCAAAGTCATTTCGGCAGTATGGGAACGATCAAATATCTCGTTTTCGATCTACCCAAATCCAGCTTCAGAATTATTAGTTGTCGAAACTTATGAACCTTGGACTGATCGCGAATTACAATTTAAGATATTAAATATTGAAGGGAGAACCATCGAAGCAGATATCGATATTAATCAACAAAGTCAAACGATTGATATAGCAACAATTAGACCTGGAATCTATATTTTGCAATTGTATGATCAAAAAGAACTGATACATACTATTAAGTTCAATAAGCTATAGGGTATAATTCTAGCGAAGCCATTTCATACTCCAAAAACTGAATCTAAAACAAAAACCATATGCATCATCACAACTATTATATTATTCATTTGGTAATTTTTTTGCTCATCTGTGGAAGTTCTTGTAGTGATGACAATCCCATGCAATCCGAACCTAATGCACCTAATATCCTACTGATCATTGCCGACGATCTGGGAAAGGATGCCATTAGTGGTTATACAGAAGGGATTATAAAACCAATGACTCCGCATATTGACGCCATACGCAATGCAGGTCTTACTTTCAACAACTTTTGGTCCTATCCAACATGTACCCCAACCAGAGCTTCTATCCTTACAGGCAAGTACGGATATCGGACTGGTATAAAATGGGCCGGCGATCAATTGTCATCATCGGAAAAATCTATACAGCAATTCATCAATGAGAATACCGATGATCTATATGAAACAGCCATCATCGGAAAATGGCATTTGTCAGGATCTGATCAATCGATAAATCCAGAATCTTTTGGCATTGATTACTATACAGGACTCATAAGAGGATCAGTCAATGACTATTATAACTGGCAAGAGACGGAAGATGCATCCAGTGGTCTGAGTACAGAGTATACCACAACTTCGTTTACAGATTCATCAATTGAATGGCTTAATGAAAGATCCGAGCCATGGTTTTTATGGCTTGCTTATAATGCACCACATACTCCCTTTCACGTACCTCCGAGCGAAATGCACCAGCAAGGAGATCTACCAGAGTATCAAGAAGGACTGGACCCCATGCCCTATTATGTGGCTGCGATTGAGGCCATGGATTTCCAAATAGGTAGATTACTGGACTCTATGTCACCAGAGGTGAGAGAAAATACAGTCATCATTTTTATTGGTGACAATGGCTCACCCAATGATGTTGCCCAATTCCCATATAGTTCGACTGGCGCAAAAGGAACTCTTTATCAAGGAGGAATCAATGTACCTATGTTTATATCTGGTCATGGAGTGACAAGGCTTGGGTCGGACGACAACTTGGTCAGCAGCACGGATCTATTTGCTACGATAGCCAAAATAGCAGGAGTAGATATTACTGAGATCCACAATAGTAAAAGCTTCAATTCTCTACTCTCAGAAAACACAACTATTCGATCATTTCAATATGCAGAACTGGATAATGGGAATAAGGATGAATGGGCCATAAGGAACGATAGATTCAAACTTATCGTAAATGCGAATGGACAGGAAGAAATGTATGATCTACAAGAAGATGCATATGAAAGTAATAATCTTCTTAATGGAAGCCTTAACACTGTGCAAACTGCGGCAAAATCAGCATTGGAAACAGAACTTTTGGAAATCAGAAATTAGTCGAAGCTTTATAGAGTTCTATAAATTGGCTATCCACCAATCGTGGCCATAGACTCTGCAATTTTAAGCTTGCCCTTTCTACTTGATTCGGCTTCAAATCCATCTTTCGCTCTATGACTACAGGCTTGAAGTATGGCTTGAGATAGTTCATCATTCGAAGCGCCTGCTCTTAGCAAATCGCGAAGACTAAAAACACCCTCATCATATAAACAAGTCTTGATGATTCCTTTAGGTGTCAACCTTATGCGATTACAACTACCGCAAAAACTACGTGTATACGCAGGTATGATACCAAATGTACCCTTATAAGCTTCGATTCTATAATTCAATGATGTAGAACCTGGCGGATCTGCTCGCTTCTCCAATTTTGGAAATTCAGACTTGATATGTACCAATATCTTTTTGTAATCCCAAATAAGTGGGGCTTGCTTCCCTACTCCATTGAAAGGCATTTCTTCAATAAAACGAACAGAAACATCCTCTGTCTCAGTCAATGCCACCATAGGAATTATATCCTCGATATTATGACCTTGCATAACTACCGCATTCAACTTGAGATGTACGGGACTCTCAAGTAATGTCTGATAACATGACCATACTTGATCAAATACGTCTCGCTTAGTTATCTGAAAGAATCTTTGTGGATCAACGCTATCAATACTGAGGTTAATCTGATTAATTCCGAGATCGATAATATCTTCAAGATACTTATGCAAAATTGTACCATTGGTGGTGATTGCAATGGAATCAATCCCATCTATAGCTTTAATATCTCTCAGTAAATCAATGAGGCCTTTACGTAAAAATGGTTCGCCACCCGTAATCCTAATTTTATTGACTCCCATTTGAGCCATCATGGTACAGATTCTTAGAATTTCTTCAAAACTTAGTAACTCCTGCTTAGGTGAAAACTGAATACCTTCCTCTGGCATACAATAGAAACACCTCAGATTGCATCGGTCAGTGACTGCAAGCCGTAGATAATTGATGGGTCTATTATGGTTGTCTAGGATCAAAGGTATTTGCTATGTTATTTTAAACTTACTAAATATCTCTCTGCCGTATCTGATTCTGATCAACAACGGTGAATTTATTCTCTAGAGCTAGATCATCATTGGTAACTAGTTCTTGTAATATGGCTATAAGCGAATCAGTAGTATAGCTCTTAAACCTTAAGTATATGACACCTAAAGGTTTATAACCGTTTCGATAGACTAGATTGCCATAGTCACTATCGAATGTTATTATTATCCTACTTTCTTTTAATGAATGACTAATAACTTCTACGTCTGTAATTCCAGCATTAGATCCAGATATATGATCTATATCCCAGCCTCCCGACTTAAGTTTTAGAAATGTTTGGTAAGGAATATTTTCATTTGCTAAGAATTTCATGCTACTATTTCGGAAGAAGAATATAATAATCCATCTTTCATGCATTCATATGAGTATGCAAAAACAGCTTTAAGATCCTCTTTACTTATCCTTGGATAATTATCTAATAGTTCCTCTTCGGACCATCCATCAACAAATCGCTCCAAAATAAATTCCACCGAAAGTCTGGTATCTTT
>JAHDGW010000216.1 GCA_020631635.1 Saprospiraceae bacterium | reverse complement strand
GTCATATGGGCTGGTGATATGAATCTTCAGATCACAGATCTCAGTTTTGAGCCAATATTAAATTTTGGCTATATTAATGCGCTTTCGGGTGAGAAAACCAGTCTAAAGAAATCTTGTATTGATGGTAATTACCTAAGTCGAGCTGAGGATAATATCGTTATGAAGCTAAGCACTTTTAATGCAATTAATGCAAGAGTCTTAGACTACATCAAAGGAATAGATTGTGAGATAGTTTGTCAACTACAGGATGATATTAGCGATCACTTGCCCATCGAAATTATATTGAAATGATGATAGCTCACAACTATTCTGCCATCTTGATGTATCTTCTCACTTCTGCGTTGAGCTTTCAGTTATATGCTCAAGAAGAGCCTCAGATTAATACTTCTGAGCTGATTAATTATGCATTTAATACCCTAGATAAGAAGGGAGAGTATCGATCTGATTCAGATTGGATACTTCATACGCAAATTAGCGAATCTCAAGTGTTAGTCTGTCGGTTTATATGGGCCGGTCATACCGATGCTTTGTTATATGAAGATGAGGAAGGGAGTAACTATGTAGAGCTCGAGATTCCTCTACAAGACATAGAACATATTAAGATAGAATCTACAGATCATGGCAGATTACAAAAGATATATCTAACTTGTGACGATGGGTTTAATCAATGTGTAAACAGAACATATCAAGGAGTATCAGAAGAGTTTCAAATAGGCACCATCGGTGATCCATATTCGGTTTATGAAAATACGCGCTTCCCGATCTTTACATTGCAGACTAAAGAAGCCGCTACTCTAATACATGAAATTCTCCAGTACGAAAGCGGATTAGCGTCAACACTGGAAGCGGCAGATTTCAAATATCAAGGCAGACGTATCGAAGAAGGCCGTGAGAGTAGGTCTAATCGTGTTTTCCCATTGTTTAATAATGGCGGAGTATATCATCTCAACATCGACATAGCCTCTCTCGATCTTAGTGCAATATTAGACTCTGGGGCGAGTGACGTCAATATTCCACCTATACTTGAGCAGTATTTACTTGAGAATAAAGTAATCAGTCGCGCAGACTATCTCCCTGATGCATCCTATCAAATCGCGGATGGCACTATTGTAGAGCAACGCAGATTTATACTTCCTACGATAACACTAGGTGGGATTGCAGTACATAGTGTCCCAGTTACAGTAGGTAGTTCGGACGAGATCTTCCTTCTAGGACGTTCATTTCTCGATAAGTTTTTGTCATGGAAAATTGATAATCTCAATCAAACCCTAACTATAGAATATTAACTATGAGTTTATTTTCAAATGATCCTTTTGCAGAGCCTATGAACGGCACTCAGAAGCTAAGCTTCGTACTTTATGTCTTTTTGAGTATTGTCAGTATATGGGCTACAGCGGAGTCACTACACGCATCCTTGAAATTGCCACTAGTAGTGAGCTATCTATCGGCAACATTTATTATATTTTCACTTGGCCTTCTTATGAAGCTGATCAAAACCAATGTAGATAATGTGACATATGGGCCCGCGCTATTAATGATTCCAGTGTTTCTTTTGTTGTGGGGAGTCAGTCTTTTAACTAATTCTCACAAGATATTCACACAGTTCAATCAGTCTGATATATGCCGAGAACAAGTTCAGACTAATATAAACACTCTAAGCATTCTTCCGAGTAAGGCTAAAGGAATTGCTCTACAAGGGCTAACTGAGTATCAAATCGAGGTGAAAAAGCGGATTACGGTATTAACAACAGAGATATGCGCTAAAGCAGACCCCGGGTATGGTAAAGAAGCACAAAAAGCGCATATGAGATTGAACGAAATATTCACTACGACCCTCGATATAGAGCAAAAAGTAAATAGATACCCGGCAGGATACAAAGGCGCTTGTAAAGCAGCAAGCGAGTCTGTTGAACCAATCTTACAAGAGCAACTTCGAAGTAAAATAGCAAGTGATAGAGCCAGAATCAGAGAAGATGCAAAAAAATGTCTGGAGTCCACTGATACTACGGTAATACCAAAATTGAAAGCACTGGCAGATGCGACCGACGAGGTTTTAATTAATAAGGCGCCTGACGTTTTGGGTCAAGCTCGTGCCTCTTATAAATCACTTTGTGACTGTTATGAGTCGACACTAGATATAAATCTCGAATATAATATGACTTCTCCATGTAGTCTCAATACCATAGCGAGTGTCTTATCATTCGTCAAGAAGAATACAGACTACAGGCCATCATACCTACTCAGTCTACTCATAGCCTTGGTCATAGATCTAGCTGCATTTTCCATATTATTTTTTGGTGTATTAAAAAAATATGAATAATGAATAACATAGATAACCTGCCTTCAAATGACAACAGCTCTTCCAATCATATACCAATAAATACAGGTGCCATTGATTCTCCATTCGTGGTTTTCTTCGGGCCTATGGAAAGTGGTAAAACTGTTGGATTGATTAGACTTGCAAAGTTCCTCGAGATTAATATAAATGCCTCGGTCAAAGTTAATGAGTCTTTTAGGTACGATAATAATTATCAAAAAGTCATTGAGAGCTTTCAGGCAGCAATGGCTGATCCATCATCTACTCCGGGCAGAACTCAACAAATGAACTTTCTGTTGACAGATATATACGTCAAGACCAAAAAGTGGGCTCAGTTTCTCGAAGCGCCCGGTGAGGATTTTTTCAGCCAAACAGCACCAGAGATGAATACACGATGGAAGCCATATCTTAATCAGATTATGGCTATGAATAGAAGAAAGACAATTATTGTGTTTTTCGAGAAAAATATGCTAACAACACCTGCCCAGCGACAAGCTTACGCCCAGCGGGTTATATCTTTCATTAATCTATGTGACTTCAAAAAAGACAAACTTATTCTACTATATAATAAAGTAGACAATTCACCTGAGATATTTATGAATGGTAGAGTTAGCTCAGAGGCAATTAAGCAAAATCTGATTCAAAACCCTGATTATAAAGCACTTTTCCAAGCAATAAAAAACAATAGGTTTATTAAAAAAATTGGTTATCTTCCTTTTAGTAGTGGCGCATTTTATCATGATGCTAATACAAACAAAGAATCTATGACCATGGGTAATGATAATTATCCGAAAGCTCTTTGGCATCAAATAGAACAGGCGATTAGACCAAAAAAATGGTGGATATTCTGATATGAAAGTGCAAGTAATCCTAGCAGGCTCACCTCCCAATGGTTTTGAGTGCTATCCCCTCTCAGAGTTAGCGCGGGTCGAGCAATACGATTCGGTACCCAGTCAATTCTCATTGGAGAATGATGGGGGCGTGTTTATTCATAATTATCAACACCATTCACTGCTAAGTTTTCGACAATATCATATGGTCGCAGATATAGCTGGAGTAACAGGGCGCGGTGGTAGATCTTTTGTGTTCTGTCTATTGCTCTCAGACTATACAATTGGGCCGGTTGACTACAAGAGATTTTATGAGTGGATGCATAAACTAATCAATGACTATTTCATAAATCCTGGAAAAATCATTAAGAATTCTAATGATAGGCTTGTATACATATCAAAATCAATCAATGAGCATAGTCTTTATCTAGAAAAAATAGCCCCGGAAATAATATCAAGCTTTGAACGGAATTTTCCACCAAACGTGTGTATAAAAATTGAAGAATCCATCCAGGGACAGTATATTGTAACAGAGAATTACCTCAATAAGATTGTGCCTAAAGAGATAAATACTGCTACCAACACTAGCGATCCTGGTACTATTAGAAAGCCAGATGTAAGTAATCCAGCTAGAAATCACGATATAATTTTACTTCAGCAGGAAGTCGATAAACTCAAACTCTCAGCTAAGAGAAAAGGTAGCATTATTACTCTCTTGTTAATAGCTCTTGTCGCACTGACATTGCTTTCTCAAAAATCGCAGATAACAGATTGGGTAAAACCTAAAGACAATTCGCAAAAGACGGCTCAAAATACGGGCATACCTTCTCAAAAAGAATATGTAAAAGCTGACACAATAAAGCTAGCCAAAGGTATTTTCGAGAATCATTGGAGAATTGAGGAGGTTGATGAGTTAGCAACAAAAGAAGATGTAATAGATTTTATTGCTAATGCTATAGAAGGTGACAAGAAGAGTAACCTGGTCATTAGTAGAAAGGACCTTACTCTACACAATCCTGAATTTTTCGATAGTGTTTCAACGTCTATTTCAAATAGTGGAATTGTTACAACTCCAGAACTTTTGGAAATGATTGATAAGAAACCCATAATCATTATTAAATAAGTCGGTAGTGAAACTCTGCACTAAATATAGTTGTCCGAATCGCTTATCGCTAGGCAGTGAATTGAATGATGATGCGGTGACTTTTATTTGTAAACGATGTGGTGACACACTAGTCACCTCGCGAAAATCTAGTCAATCTATACTTAAACTAGCTATTACGTGTATTATTATTATTTTAAGCGTGCTTGCAATAGTTCGTTTTCCCTGGGAAGAGCTTAGAAGTCAACGACAATCAAAACGATCTTATCAAAAGGAACTTACGCAGTATGATCCTAATAACACCCAGTTTGCTGATAGGTCTATTGAGCAAGCTTATTCAGATATCTATACCAGTTTACGGATATCAATACAGATGAAGGATCATGACGATGTGCAATCCTATATCAAGAAGTTGGATAACCTCAAAGAGAAATATGAAATTCACTAGCGGTTTTGTACACACATTTCTTTTATTGCTATTCAGCTCTAGCGTTTATTGCCAATTCGGTTACAAATCTGCCATTAAATCACTCAAGGAAGAATTGAGTAGATCCTCAGATAGACTTGTGACTGAGTATGAGATAAAATTGACATTATTAGATAGTATTAAAAATCTAAATTACAAACTAATTAATGCTGGTACCGAGGATATAAGTGACTATAAAAGCGACTTTGATAAAGAACGAAATAGACTGGAGAATAGAATAAATGAGCTGCATAATGATGCGGTCTCATCTAACCAGGAGATCTCAGATCTCGGTGAGAAGGTTTCCAAACTTAAAGATGAATTGTCTGACAGCGAAAAGGAAATTGAACTGCTTGAAAGGGGAAATCGTGAACTCTCATCAGAGATTAGTTCAATTAATTCACGGCTAGATTGCTTTATCAATCATAATACTAAGCTGAGACGGCTGAAACTTGCACATGAGAATGAGCTAATTCGAGCTCGAGAAAAGTATGTTCACTTTCTGTCCATCAAAGGCCAGTTAGCCAATAACGCACTTTCTGATGCGAAAAAACAACAGCTCGTTGATAACATGAATTCTGATATTCTTAATGCCCTAGAGATCTATAGAGAATATAGCAATGGATTAATTTCAAGTCGCTGTGAGGGTATAGACCTCGTCCACGAAGCCGACTACCTCACCGCTGAAGACCACTTTTATATAGCCAAAATTTATGCTTATAATGAAGGGGATATTTATCGTACTCTGCCGCAAGATTCTGTACTGCAAATAAGTACAGATGTCATGCTAAAAAATTATGGAGACGCTAGATCAAAAGGACTTGATCAAGTCGTATTCCCTGATCAGCTAGCCAATTCAGTTGACGAATTTATCGAA
>JAHDGW010000215.1 GCA_020631635.1 Saprospiraceae bacterium | reverse complement strand
CAGTTCATAAGAGTATCCCATAGCACCACCAGTAGCAGTAGCAGATGCCGTTCCGATAGGATCGCCGTCGCAATTACTGTTCTCTATGTTATCAATGGATACTACTAAAATATCAGGAGCCGTCAAGCTTTGGGAAATTGTACTAGTACAACCATTATCGTCTTCAATCATGATTTCATACATCCCAGCGCTTAAATTATTGAATACACCAGTGTTATTTTCTGTCCCATCTAGGGTAAAGGTATAAGCTCCCTCACCACCAGATGCACTGACGGTAATCATACCATCCGCAGAGTCAAAGCAACTGAGGTTCATTGAGGAAGCAAGCACAGCACTCAGCTCATTAGGCTCTTCTATATTAATGACATTGATGGCTTGACAACCTGTAGCATCTTGTACCACAACGTTATATTCAGCCGCTGATAGATTTTCATATTCCGTATCATCTGTAAAACTGCCTCCATTGACACTATAAATATATGGCCCATTGCCTCCATCAGCCAATATAGTGAATGCTCCATTCGTTTCTCCAAAGCAATTTACGTTGCTACTGCTCCCTATGTCTACTTGTAATGTTGACGTTTGTTCTATTGAATATTCCGATGTGCTTACGCAGTTATTTTCATCTGTGACTTCAAGAGTATATGATTGAGATGTTAAGTTTTCAAAAAAACCGGAAGTATTGGTTTCTCCATTGAGTGTATAGCTCAAATTCGCTGAACTTGTAAATTGAATTGTCCCACTAAAATCTCCGAAACACTCAACATCAGTCTGGCTGACATTTATCGTTATAGGGTCTGGTCCTGGTACGTCAAGCTCTATCAAGTCCATACATCCTTCACCATCCATCGCATAGAAAGTTGTGATACCTACGGGGATGTTGGAAAAAGTAGGATCGCTCTGAAAATTTATATTATCGATAGAATATGAGATGCCATTTACGCCAGTTGCATCCAAAATAACTTCCGTAGTTCCTCCTGGGCAATCAATGGTCGGAGCATTCGTAACTGCTAGATTCAACGGAGCATTGCTCTCTATCATGGCCAGAGAATCCGCTACACAACCATTTTCATCAGTGATTTCAATAGAATAATTTCCATTGGTCAAACCACTATAAGTATACACTTGTGCAGGGGCAGAACCATCAAATGAAACTTCAATATCTCCAGTACCACCTGCTGTAGTAATGGTGATTTCTCCATTGGCATCATAGCTACAGTTATTATTTAGGATCGTGACATTGCTAAATTCTAATTCTTCGGGCTCATCGATAGTATAAAGAGCTTGGAATGAACAATTATTACCATCAAAGACAGTAAGTTGATACGTGTTAGGACTTAGATTTTCAAATAGACCCGAAACTTGTGGAAATCCATTATCCAAAATATAAGAAAAGTTTCCTGCTGAACCACCAGTTGCCATGACATCTATAACTCCATTGTTTTCTTCAAAGCAAGTAGCATTTATGGTATTTTCAATATTGAGACTTATTGGTGGTGGAGCAAACAAATTGACTGGGATGTCTATATTTTGGCCGCCGCTATCTTCTACATTGACCGTATAATTTCCACTAGGGAGTCCGGTAAATGTTGAAGAGCTCTGCGGACTCGTCCCGTTAATTGTATATGTATATGGAGGTTGTCCTCCAGTTGCATCTACTGTAATAGATCCATCAAAACTATCATTACATAATGGATCTTGAGAATTGATTAATTGTGCTGACATAGGAACAACGGTTTGACATGCTGTTGAAGCAGAACTCAGAAGACTAGATCTTACTCCAGTCAATATCATATTCATATATGCTGACTGTTCCGCTGAAAAGGCATTCATACAATCATCATTCACATAGTCCATGTAATTCATGAACATATCACCAGAATTTCCACAGCTAGGGCTAGGATGATTTGGGCAACCAAAGTTGGATGAACCTTGCAAGGGAGTATCGGCAAAACCGTCGTCATTCCCGCACCCTCCAACAAATACATGGTTGAGCCCGAGATAATGACCAACTTCATGAGTGGCAGTTCTTCCTAAATCATAAGGTGAAGATGTACCAAAGCCTGGACCTCCAAATGCACCAGAAGCTACAACAACACCATCTAATGTTGCATTTGGTAATCCTCCAGGAGATGGTAAATAGGCATATCCTAATGCTCCGATTGGTGCAACCCAAATATTCATATAAGAATTACGATCCCATCCAGTAGCCTGCTTGATGCTAAATTCATTACTATCAAAATCTTGAGAAGTGGCATGTCGTGTGATTCCATCCGAAGGATTACCATTGGGGTCTACTGTCGCTAGACAAAATGTGATACCGGTATTTACAGCCGAGAAAACAATAGGAGTATTACCAGCATCTGCGTTGGTCCTAGTGAAATCTTGATTGAGTACATCAATTTGAGATTGTACATGAGCCATTGTAAAATTATTACCTGTTCCTACGGCTTGTCCAGGAGGATGTACGAGAATTACGTGAACGGGTATAGTACCACTAACTGTACGTTGATGGGCAGGTGGTTTAACAAAATCTTGTTCTAGTAATTTACGATATTCTTCACTTTGTTCTGCAAGAGCTTTCATTTTAGCTTCTGTACTGCAGCGATGTTGAGCATGTAACGAAGAAAAGAATAATATAGGCAAAGAGATTGCCAGCAGTAATCTGCCCATAGTTTTACTGTTTAGTAGGGATCAATTATTAAGCACCGTTAAGTTAAGCAAAGCGTTTTGAGGATCAAATTATTCTCATCGGATTTTCTCGTTAAGTGTAAAATGGCGAACCAAAAAGGCTAATGAGGATGCCGCTGAAGGATAATCCTATCACCGCAACAGCTGCCATAGCAAAGAAAAAGCTTCTCGGAACTTTACTTTTTTCTAATCTCTCTAAGGAGAGGGTGATGAGTAGTATACATAGCGCTAATATTCCAGTTAAGAGACCTAAAAATACTCCAACCTTAGGATTGATCAGATATAGACCAGTTAATACAATGAGTAGAATGATCAATAATTCGGGTATACGATTTGAAATCATCCTTCAAATATAATCCTAATGATTACAGATTAAGCGTTGACAGACCTAAGATCAAAACTCTTACCAAATGAAGGATAAAATATCCCATAACTGATATGAACTATATGCAATATCTGAGTTGAAAATACTGCGCTTAGCTATGGTTATGCCTGTGTTTCTCGCTTTGGTCTCGAATATATTTCGTAAATCATCTTATCCGCCATTTTACAATATAAATGGTATTGTTTGAAAAGGCACAATCTAATCGTAATTACAATTTTATGTTAGAGCACCTTCGTGTCTCAGTAGCCATTCTTTCCTAGCCAAACCACCTCCATAACCCGTAAGTGCTCCATCGCTGCCTATCACTCGATGACAGGGAATAATAATAGCGATACGATTCATACCATTTGCTTTTGCAACTGCTCGATTAGCTTTTTCGTTACCAATATATTTTGCTTGATCTTGATAAGATCTAGTCTGACCAAAAGGTATCTTCCTCAAAGCTTCCCATACCGTATTTTGAAATACTGTACCTGGCGTATCCAATGGTACAGAAAATATCTGTAGTGTATCTGAGAAGTAAGCATTCAATTCCTTAATACAATGCTTTATATGCCTGTGGGATTTAACGATGACTTGGGCCTTTAATCTTTTCTGAAGGTCTGCAAATTCTGATTCCAACATTCGGCGATCAGTAAATTCTAATAGACATATCCCTTTTTCTGTACATGCTGCATACATGGGACCAAGTGGTGTCGAGAATCTTTGAAGATATATGAAATTCTTAGTGCTTTGGTCTGATGGGTTTTGTGATAAAGCATTTTTATATGTGTATCCAAAACCTGATAAAGATTCATATCCCTGATCGTATGCCACGTCGGCTTGACTTTTACCCGATTGGAGTTCTTGATAAGCTATATTCATGCGATACATACGCTGATATGCATGATAGGTGATACCATAATTTTTGTTAAACCATCGTCGCAGTTTTTCTGGGGCTATACCAGCTTTTCTCAACATATAATCCTTTACTTTTTGTTTAGGATCAGACTTTATAAGATCCATAGCTTCGGTAACATATGATGGAGTATCGAAGATATTCTCTGTCGGTTTACATATTTTACAGGGCCTGAAACCATGATGTAGAGCGGTGGCTACTCCATCATAAAATTCCACATTTTCATATTTAGGTTTCCTTGCTCTACAGGTAGCAATACAAAAAATGCCAGTAGTCTTAACACCAACGATGAAACTTCCCAGATACGAAGCGTCTCTTTCTACAAGTGCTTTATAGTATTCTTCCTTTTTAGTTTCATTAGTGATTTGCATAGCTTGAGTTTATGGAGATCAAACTTAGAGGTCGTATTTTGATTTCACAACTAATAAATGAACAAGTATTTTTTGATCATGGTCAAAAAAGGATGCGTCGATGTAGTGTAAAGCAAATTACCATTCTCTATCTTCGTATCCCGTAATGATATCGTCAATGATGGCGATACTAAGCAATAAACATGGCAAAACACGTATTCGTTACGGGAGGAGTGACTTCATCACTCGGAAAAGGAATCATATCATCATCACTGGCTAAACTTCTGCAGGCTCGAGGGCTTAAGGTGACTATTCAGAAGTTTGATCCTTATATCAATGTAGATCCAGGTACACTAAATCCATATGAACATGGTGAATGCTACGTCACAGATGATGGTGCAGAGACTGATCTCGATTTAGGACACTATGAGCGCTTTCTCAATATCTCGATGTCTCAAGCCAATAATGTAACCACTGGTCGTATATATCAGACGGTAATCAATAAAGAGAGAGCAGGAGATTATTTAGGTAAAACGGTACAGGTCATACCTCATATCACAGATGAGATCAAAAACCGAATGCGCAAGTTAGAGGCACAAGATGATTATGATATTATTATCACAGAGATCGGAGGTACGGTAGGTGATATTGAGTCCTTACCATATATAGAGGCTATACGTCAGATGATCAATGAGCATGGGAAATCCAAATGTTTATCCATTCACTTGACTTTGATACCTTATCTAAGCGCCGCCAAAGAACTCAAGACCAAACCTACGCAACACAGTGTAAAGGAGTTATTACAAGCTGGTGTACAGCCCGATATATTGGTCTGTCGTACCGAACATAAAATAACGAAAGAGATCAAGTGTAAGCTTAGCCTGTTTTGTAATGTAGAGCAAAATTCTGTAATTGAGGCTTTGGATGCATCTACAATTTACGATGTGCCTTTGCTTATGTTGAAAGAAAAACTTGATCGGATAGTGCTCAAGAAGTTAAAATTGTCACGAAAGGTAGTTCCAGATTTAGATGCTTGGAAGGATTTTTTGGGACATCTTAAAAATCCCACTAGAGAGGTAAATATCGGACTAGTAGGAAAATATAACGAATTACAGGATGCCTATAAATCGATCTATGAGGCCTTCGTTCATGCTGGAGCTGTCAATGAATGTAAAGTCAATGTAAAGCCCATTCATTCTGAAGCATTAGAAGTCGGTGATGTAGCCGATCACATGAAAAACTTAGATGGTATACTTGTGGCGCCAGGTTTCGGAGAGCGAGGTATCGAAGGTAAGTTAGAAGCGATCAAATATGTTAGAGAAGCGGGTATACCATTCTTTGGGATTTGTCTAGGTATG
>JAHDGW010000214.1 GCA_020631635.1 Saprospiraceae bacterium | reverse complement strand
GATGATCAAACAATTAAGCCTACTTTTACTAACAACTTTACTACTCGTGCAGTGTAGTACTGATACAAAACAAGTAACTCCTACTATGAGTCAAATAGCTGAGAAAGCAAAACAGGCCAAAGCGCCATCTCCCGAGATGAAAGCACATGAGATGACGATACATGGTGATACCAGAATAGATAACTACTATTGGATGAAACTTAGTGATGAGCAAAAACTGGCAGAGACTCCAGATGCTCAGACACAACAAGTAATCGATTATCTCGAGAGCGAAAATGACTATCTCGATACATTGATGTCGCATACTAAAGACCTTCAGAGTTCACTATATGATGAGATCGTAGGTCGTATTAAGCAAACTGATATGTCCGTACCGTATAAGGATAATGGATATTACTACATCACGAGATATGAGGAGGGAAAAGAATACCCAATACATAGTCGTAAAAAAGAGAATCTTGACGCGAAAGAAGAAGTCATGCTTGATGTAAACGAACTTGCAAAGCCCTTTGAGTATTATGCTGTGGGAGGACGTAGCGTAAGTCCTAGCAACAAGATCTTAGCATACAGTGTAGATACGCTTAGCCGAAGAATATATACGGTAAAGTTTAAAAACTTAGAAACAGGTGAACTACTTCCTTACGAGATAGAAAATACAACTGGTGGTGTTACGTGGGCAAATGATAACAAAACCGTTTTTTACACAAGAAAGGACGATGCACTCAGAAGCTACAAAATTTTTAAGCATACCCTAGGTACAGATTCTGCTAAAGATGTAGAAGTCTTTCACGAGAAAGATGAAACCTTCGGGACTTTTGTATATAAGACAAAGAGTAAGCAATATATCATTATAGGCTCTTATGCTACAGTAAGTAACGAATATCGATTTGTCAACGCCGATACTCCAAACGAGCCATTTACCATGTTTCAGGCAAGAGAACGTGACCTAGAATACGGGATATCTCACTATCAAGATAAGTGGTATGTTACTACCAATAAAGATGATGCTAAAAATTTCAAATTAATGACTTGCCCTCTAGATCAAACTAGTAAGGAAAACTGGAAAGATGAGATTGCCCATAGACCCGATGTCCTACTGGAGGGAATCGATATTTTCAATGATCACATGGTATTGACCGAGCGTATCAATGGAATCAGTAATATAAGAATCAAGTCATGGGATGGAAGTGATGATCATTACATTGATTTTGGTGAAGATGCATTCTTAGCATACACTTCGATCAATCCAGATTTTGATACAAAAACGCTTCGAGTAGGCTTCACTTCATTGACTACGCCCAATAGTACCTACGATTATGACATCAGTAATAAAAAGCTTAACCTGCTCAAGCAACAAGAGGTTGTTGGGGGCTTTAATCCAGATGAATACACATCAGAAAGAATTTCTGTCAAAGCCCGTGATGGTGTAGAAGTTCCAGTTTCTATCGTATATAAAAAGACTACAGCTAAAGATGGTACAGCACCATTGCTACTTTATGGATACGGATCATATGGAGCCAGTATGGAACCTTACTTTAGCTCTGTAAGACTGAGTCTTCTTGACCGCGGTTTTATATACGCAATTGCACATATCAGAGGAGGACAAGAGTTAGGAAGAAAGTGGTATGAAGATGGAAAGTTATTAAATAAGAAAAACACCTTTACAGACTTCATCGATTGCGGTAATGCGCTCGTAAAACAGAACTATACCAATAATGACAAATTATTTGCCTTAGGCGGTAGTGCCGGAGGTCTACTTATGGGTGCCGTGATCAATATGAAACCTGACATGTGGAAAGGAGTCATCGCAGCAGTTCCTTTTGTAGACGTCGTGACGACTATGTTAGATGAAACTATACCTCTCACAACAGGAGAATATGATGAGTGGGGAAATCCAAACGAGAAGGAATATTATGATTATATCAAAGAATACAGCCCTTATGATCAAGTAGAAGCTAAAGATTATCCGGCATTGATGATTACTACCGGGTATCACGATAGTCAAGTACAATATTGGGAGCCTGCTAAATGGGCCGCTAAGTTACGTGAGCTAAAAACTGACGATAATCCACTAGTTATGTATTGTAATATGGATACTGGTCACGGAGGTGCATCTGGAAGGTTCAAGCGATATAAGGAGACAGCCATGGAATATGCTTTCTTTTTAGATCTAGCCGGCATTACCGAATAAAGTAAGACTTAATCAACGATATATAGAAAGCAGTTTAGGTATTTCGTTTTCCCAATGATATACCTCAGCTGCTTTTTTAGTTTCTGATCTCAGTTGATCGTAAAGTAAGGGGTCGGACTTCAAGTTTTCAATAGCATTTACTATAGTGCTCACTTGCAGATCATCTACTAATATACTGGTCCTGTACTCTTTATTTAAGGCCTTATATGCAGGTGTATTCATACTTATACAAGGGATATGCGCTTGCATATAATCAAAATACTTATTGGCCAGAGAGTAATAGTAATTTTGGTTACTGATATCTAATAGATTGATCCCAAGCCAAGCCTGCCTAGTGATAGTCCTAAGTACTTCAGGATTTCGCTTCTCTAAAAACTGGACGTTAACAATATTCTCATCTAGTACCTTTTTTTGTAAATGAGATTTTATATCACCATCACCGACGATTATTAGTTTGGCCCATGATAGACTCGGCATAGCACATATCATTTCCTCTAGACCTCGACCTACATTGACCACTCCTTGATATAAAATAGAATAGTCTGAGAGTGGCTCCGCAACTCCTGGTTCCACCAACAAATTATAAGGAACATTTTTCACGACATCAAATGATTTCTTATATCTACGTTTTAGCTCTTTAGCTAGAGGAATATTCACTGTGTAAGCGTTATCTACCCTCGGAATTACTAATCTTGCTATTCCCTGCCAAATCCATTGCACCAGAGGTCTACTGGTGATCTCTGGACTCTCAACATAATATTCATGAGCATCGTAAACTAGTTTTTTATGCTTTAATCTAGAAATAATCCAATTGGGTAGTGCCGTATCTAGATCTACGAAAGAAAATATATCAGCTCTTGTACTCAGAAGCTTTAAAAATAACCGAATATTAAATTCTGCGTAAGCCAGTATTCCTTTTTTAAAATAACAAGGAATAGGATGTATGGCATAATTATCAGATATAGATCGTGTATATCGACAATATAGACTGACTGCATATCCATGAGCCGATAAAGCATCACATATACGTTGCATACGCTGATCATAACTAATGTCAGAAAATGCCGATATACTTATATGTTCTTTTTTCTTGCTCAAATATTTGATTCCTTAGCTTGATTTCAAAATAGTCATGGCTAATCTTCTTTTATTTAATGGAATGCTTCGAAGTATTCGTGTAGGGCTCACTCCTTGTTGCAATTTTTGCTCAATTTTTGACTTTAATCTATTTTTTTGTTGGTCTGACAGACCTTGAATAAGACAATTATCGCATTTCCCACATGGAGGGATTTCTTCCTTGAAATAGGATAAAATGATTTGTTGTCTACAATCTTGACTATTGATAACGCGATGCATACTCCGTAGTCGATCCTTTTTTTGTCGATGGCTCTCTGAGATCTGCTTCGCCATTTTCAGAAATACATCTTGCCTTACTCTATCTAGCACTAAATATACCTTTGGTTTATTTGACTTGGGGTGATAGGATATAAGATCTTTTGCCTCCATATTTTGGAGTAGGCTATAGAGTTTTTCTTTATGGATATCTATGACTTTTGCAATTTGGCTTTCTTCAATCTTAACATGCGTATGAAGTACATTCTGATAGCGGCGGAGTAAATACTGAATTAATCTATCGGAAAGTGAATCTTTTTTTTGATTTCTGATCCATGCCGTTGTAGCTGTTACCCTTATTGATGAGGAAGCTTCAAATTGACTACTGAGCTCCCAGAGTCCCATGCGCTGAATCGCCTCTAGAATTTTCTCTAAGCGACTTACTTTAATATTAAATTTACTTATCAGCAGGTCTACATCTATTTGAAAAACTCGCTCCAGACCGTCTTGTATGGCGATATCATTCAATCTCATTAAATAATCATAAACATGGAACATCTCTTTTGTATCAAGTTTATGATACTCTAATGTTTCCATAGACTTTTCTAAATCCAACTGATTGAGCAACGAAACCGCATACGATTTTTGACTATCTCGGCCTGCCCTTCCTATTTCTTGATAATACTCCTCAATACTCGGTGTCGTGTCTAAATGAAAAACTAACCTGACATCTGGCTTATCTATACCCATACCAAATGCATTGGTACATACTATCAACCGAATCTCGTTTTCTATCCATTTTTTTTGTGCTGTTTCTCTTCGCTCAGTTGATAATCCAGCATGATAAAAGTCAACAGAAATACCTCTAGCTTTTAATTGTTTCGTATACTTTTCCACTCCAAGTCGGTTTCTTAGATAGAGAATCGCACTGCCTTCTACATGATTCAATATATGGATGACATCCTCTAGCTTTTGTTCCGAATGCTGTATGGTTATAGAAATATTATCCCTTTGAAATGACTTGGAAAAAAGCGTAGCTCGGTCAAATTCTAGAGAAGACTTTATATCCTCTAGCACCTGAGGTGTTGCCGTAGCAGTAACGGCGATTACGGGTTTGTCAAGATGTTGTATATGCTCATTAATGTGTAAATAGGATGGCCTAAAATCAAATCCCCATTGCGATATGCAGTGGGCTTCATCTACAGCTATATACCTTACATTCCAATATGTAATGGATTCTTGGATACGCTGTGATGATAAGCGCTCAGGAGAGAGATATACGAAGCGATAAGCTCCATTGATGATATTGTCTAGCTCTAAAGACAAGGCCCTTTTCGTAAGTTTTGAAGTCAGAGCGATTGCTTTGATGTCTCGAGCTTTCAGTTGATTTACCTGATCTTCCATCAACGCAATGAGTGGTGAGATTACTATAGCTATACCCTTGGCATGGCACAGTATTGGAACTTGAAAACAAATGGACTTACCACCACCAGTTGGCAATAGTGCAATAGTATCATCACCTTGAAGCACAGTATCAATAATCTCTGCCTGTAAAGGTCTGAAGGCATCGTAACCCCAGTATTTGTCTAATATTTCAGTAGGTCTATAATCCACAAATAAAAATGGCCAACTTGAAGCTAGCCATTTTAACTATAATCTTGATTTCTTTTTAACTTAAAATGTCGGACATCCTAATTGATTTCCTGAACCTCCAAAGCCATTTTCAAAACGATAAGTGATACCTACCATTCCTGAAAAATAATAATCCTTTACTGTAGCTTTACCACGTTGTTCGCCAGTAGTTCTTCGTTCAGGATCAAATACTCCTGTTATCTCCCCTGTTCTATCACTAAGTATAGCGGATAATTCACCATTCCCAGCCTCAAGCTCTGTATAATTTACATAGTTGCCGCTCAGGTCATCGATATGATCCGTAAATGTTCTTCTTCCTATAAGCTCAAGAGACAAAGTTAGATTACTGTTAAGTCCAAACTTAAGACCACCGCCGAAAGGAATACTCAACTGATGAAGACTATATTTCTCATCAAATCCTGGCATTCCTTGACCTTCAGTACCCAAGGGTTGAAGTTCTATAAGCTGACCTTGATACAGAGCCTTAGGGTTATGCTTAAAATATGCTAGTCCTCCAACAACATATGGCGTAAAAGATCTTCCATATTTCCCATCAGGG
>JAHDGW010000213.1 GCA_020631635.1 Saprospiraceae bacterium | reverse complement strand
CTCAACTCCCTTCGATAATATACCGTCTCACCAAACATGGTAGTGATACTTGGATCACATTTCTCTTCTTCATCTACTCGCCATCTCGGTACATTGGGAAAGCTACCTCTCGAAAACTCTTGTGGAAATAATAAACCTCGCTGTACAAAGTCACAAGCTGTGCCTCTTTCATTAGGTTTATTGATGACATGCCAGCTTTGGTTGCCGCTGCCTGCTCTTATATAGATTTTACAATCCGGTGCCAATGATGCCTGCATGAATCCATTATAAAATGGATCTGGAGTGCCATCATATAAATCAATTAGTTCGACTCCTTGTGATAAGTCCTCTTCCAGAAGATCTACCTGATATAGATACTGACCATTTACGATATATAATAGTTCACCATTTGATGAAAACTCAATACCACTAAAAGTATCATCGCTATCTAGCCCATCTAAGTGTCGAAAATTGCTTAATAATCCAGATGATCGATCAAAGTCATATAGAAATAAACCATTATCTCGTGAATGTAGAGCATACCTAGTGCCATCTGGACTAAACTTTGACTCTCCACTTGATCCTGTATTCCAGTGAAATTCAGGGCCAATTAATTGTGGTTCTAAATGTTGAATACCTGACTCATTGATCAAGAACCGATTATATTGATTAAGTGTATCTTCAGGTTGTATGATCCACCAGTCTTTTCCGTTTTCATGCGATATTGCCGATAAATAGCTCCAATGTGGTGTACCAGCATAAAAAGTATCGTTCTTGACGGTCACTGCACCAAGACCATTGTTCTCACTAAGGTCTATATAGCTGAATAACATATACTTCATATATAGCTCAAAGTCTGTATTATAGTTGAATTCTCGTGGTTTGTGGATGACATAAGCACCCGCTTCGTTAGCAGGATCAGTTAACATTAGTATATCCTGTCTACCTGGATATCCGCCACGACAATCTCCTTCATCTTCCCACCAATATTTTGCATAGTTGCCATAATTAATGCTATCACCATTCATCATAACTTTATGATCACTATTGGCAATCGCACAGCCGTTGGTATAAGCCAGCAAATTACCCTCTTGATCACATAGCGTTGAATTATTCTGATCATAATTCAAGGCATTCGATTCAATTGTGGGTTCTATAGGATTATTATTAAAATCTAAACGCATTCCTTGGTAACCTACTAGACCTACATCACGATCATTTCCAAATATCCAAACGTAGTCTTGCTTTTGCGCAGATAATTGCAATGATGAAAGCGAGTAACATAATAGTAAATAATAGAAAAGTAGTCTTGATTTCATCTTAAACAACGTTTTATCCTCTGGTGCAAGCTACTCATATTTTTAAAGTTGAGATACGTAGTCTAGACAAGTCTTTAAGAGATTAAGTTCGATTTCAATAATTCTAATTAACATTAGAATTGATTAACTTAACGAATCTTATAGGTAGCAATGGCAACTCATAAGTAGTTTTTTCACTTTATCGTACTTCTATGATTACATTTAATCGATTGCTAATCACGATCCTGTTTGGACTTGGATTAGTAGTCTCCTATTCCCAAAACAGCAATGACGCTGGAGAGCTCAGTGATGTCATTTTAATTAAGAATGTTCATATTGTCAAGTCACCAGATGCACCCATCGTATTTGGCTCCGTATTGATTGATGATGGATTAATTAAAGCAGTAGGCAACGTAAGTTCTGCTCCATACAATGCTCGTATTATTGAGGGTGACAGTATGTATCTCTATGCAGGATTTATTGATGGTGGTTCACATACATCCATTCCAAAGCCAGAAAAGAAAGATCGTAAGGATATCGATGACCCTGGAAATCCAAGTTATGAAGATGTAGGTATTATACCCCAGCATGAAAGTATTTTAGATCGAAAAGCATCTGACTCAAGTATCTCTTCCATGGCTAAAGCTGGGGTATTGACGAGTCATATTTTCAGTCACGGCCGCTTGATGCCAGGTCAAGGATCAGTTGTGTCTAATCACGGTTTGAGTAACGAAGATGCGCTTATTGCTCGATCTACAAGCTTTGTAACCAACCTCAATACCTCATGGGGTGCTTATCCATCTACCCGTATTGGCGCCATTTCAAAATGGAAAGAACTTTATAAACAAGCAAGTGATGCCAAGTCGTATGAGCAGAAATATAAAGTATCAAAAAAGGGTATGGTGAAACCTAATTATGACGAGACTTTAGCAGCTCTATATCCAATCATAGATGGTCAACAAAAAGTATTCTTTGAAGCGATTGATGATAAGACCATTCATCAAGTTTTAAAAATTCAGAAAGAGTTGGGTTTTAAACTTGTACTTATGGATGTCAAAGATGGATGGCGAATGATGAATAAATTGAAGTCTTCATCTGCTGACCTCTTGATTTCTCTAGATATTCCTGAAGCTGAAAAAGAGGAAAAGAAATCGGACGAGGAATCAAAATCTGAAGATGATAAAGAGTCTGATACTGACAAAAAAGAAGATAAAGAGAAAAAAGACGAGAAGAGTGAAGAACATAAAGCTTTAGAACAACGAAAAAAAGAAGCTATAGCCAATGCAATAGGCCAGGCTGCTACGCTTGAAAAAGCAGGAAAACGATTTGGGTTTTCGTTCATTAAAGGAAAGAACAAAGACCTACACAAAAACCTTAGGGCAATGATAGATGCAGGTTTGTCTGAAAAAGCTGCACTTGCCGCTTTGACCACGAACTGTGCTGCAATTCTTGGGGTGAGTGATGTCTTAGGTACAGTTGAAAATGGGAAAATTGCCAATGTATTCATGAGTGATAAACCCTATTTCGAAGAAAAGTCGAAGATCAAATACACCATTGTTCAAGGTCATGTAACCAAGCATGAAGAGAAGAAGAAAAAGAAAAAAGGTGATGCAGAAGAAGGCTTAGATATCTCAGGTACTTGGGCTTATACACTTGATATCCCAATTCCTGAAAATACAGGTACGATTAAAATCACTAAAACAGGTGATAATAATTACACTTTTGAAGTAGCTACAGCACAAGAGCCTGATGATCCTGAAATCATAGAGGACATAAGCCTTAATGGATCTACTGCAGATTTTTCATTTACCACAGATGGTGACGGGATGTCCATGGATATTGACTGGACCATGGATTTTACAGAGACTTCTGCCGAAGGAAAAATTACGGTAGGTGCATTTGGAACTTTCGATTCTAGCGCCACCAAAAAAACGGACCCTAATTAAAAATGACCAACATGATATCAAAAACATATATATCCAGAATAGCTGTTCTTTGTTTTACGATTCTGCTTTCATTTTCAATGATGGCGCAGACCGAAACAGGAGATATACTCATCAAAAACGGTACGGTGATCACCATTACCGATGGTGTAAAAGAGGATACCGATGTATTAATTAGAAATGGAAAAATTTCAAAAATTGGATCTGATCTTTCGGCAAGAGAAGGTACAAAAACAATAGATGCCGATGGTAAATTTGTAATGCCTGGCATCATAGATGCACATAGTCATATTGCCTTGGATGTTGTCAATGAGGCGACTGCACCTAATACTGCCATGGTGGCAGTAGGCGATGCACTCGATCCTTATGATGTAGGTGTTTATCGAGCGCTTGCAGGAGGTGTAACTATATCACATGCCATGCATGGCTCAGCCAATGCAGTCGGTGGACAATGCGAAACCATCAAACATAGATACGGTGTCACAGATCCGGAAGACATGCGTATGGATGGAGCTCCACGAACTATAAAATTTGCATTGGGAGAAAATCCAATGCGAGTACATGGAGAGAATAATGACATAGTCCCTTCTACGCGTATGGGTGTAGAGCAAGTATTTAGAAAGTCATTTGCAGATGCTCAAGTTTATATGGCGGCGCAAGAAGATTTTAAAAAAGGCATTAGCAAAATGCCTCCAAAATACGATGAAAGAAATGAGGTCATGGCTGATATATTACGAGGTGATATTATTATCCATTGCCACAGTTATCGGGCAGATGAGAGTCTGATGTTGATGGATGTGTTGGGTGACTACGGTGTCTCTAAAATTACGTTTCAGCATGTCAATGAAGGATTTAAAGTGGCTCCGGAATTAGCAGAATTTGGTGCTGCAGCTTCTGTATTTGCAGATTGGTGGGCTTATAAGTTTGAGGTATATTATTCAACAGCTTTCAATGCAGCAATACTTTCTCGGAACGGTGTGGTTACTTCTATCAATTCGGATTCTGGAGAGCTCATCAGACACCTTTATCACGAAGCTGGTAAGTCACAACGATATGGAAAGCTGACTGATAACGAAGCGCTACGATTGATTACGATCAACCCCGCCATTCAGCTAGGAATTGATGACCGGGTAGGGAGTATAGAAGAAGGTAAAGAAGGAGATATTGCCATATTCAGTGCTCATCCACTCAGTATATATGCTGTACCAGAGATGACTATTGTAGATGGTGTGGTAAGATTTGATATCAACAATGATCCCGACGATATGCGTATTTGGGTAGACCCAAAAGAAGATTTTTCTGATACCTATGAGGGTAATGAGGAGCATCATGATTGTAGTAATGATCGATGTATGCAAGGAGTATTTATCAATGGCCATGCTGTGCATAGCCATCATAGATAGGCACGGCGCATAAATTATGACACTAGAAAAAAGAGAAATAATGAATATCAAAATATATATACTAGGCTTACTTGTTTTCTGCATTTCATGGACTCAGGCGCAGCAAGTAACACCATCTGAAGCGGGTACTTTTTTACTTAAAAATGGAACCATACATACGGTGACCAAAGGCACGATGACTGGGGATGTACTTATCAAAGATGGTAAAATCGCCGAAGTAGGTGCCAATATAGTCGCAGCAGATGCAACAGAAGTAGACTGTACAGGCAAGCACATTTATCCAGGAATGATAGATGGGATGACACGACTTGGATTAGAGGAGATTGGTGCTGTATCATTGACTAGAGACTTTAAGGAACTCGGAGATTTTAATCCTCATATGAAAGCTCTAACCGCAGTCAATCCAGGTTCAGTAAGCATCCCTGTGACTCGTACTAATGGTGTGACTTCAGTGATCGCAGCTCCTACAGGAGGACTATTTTCAGGTCAGGCTTCGTTGATTAATTTACATGGCTATACTCCCCAGCAGATGTATGCAGGTTTCACAGCAGTAGTCATGAACTTCCCTTCATCAGGAAAGCGTGGTCGATGGGATCGCAGATCTGCTGAAGATATCAAGAAAGATGCTGATAAAGCGGCAAAGAAGCTTAATGGAATATGGGATAAAGCACAAGATTACGCTCGTATGGATAGTATTGCTCAAGCTACAGGAGCTGTCAAAGAAGGGTATAATCCACAAATGGAAGCCCTACTCAGTACAGCTCGAGGAAATGCCTCGATGATGATAAGAGTCAATAAAAAGCAAGATATACTGAATGCCATAGAATGGGTACAAGAGCGAGAGATAAAAGCAATATTTGTAGGAGTAGCAGAAGGGTGGAGAGTAGCTAAGGAGATTGCAGAAGCTAATATACCATGTGTCGTAGGACCAGTGCTAGGAATGCCTACTCGAGGATATGATAGATATGATCGACCTTATAAAAACCCAGGGGTAATGCAACAAGCTGGTGTAAAAGTAGCAATCATGACTAATGACTCTGAAAATGTACGAAATCTTCCATTCAATGCAGGCTTTGCGGCGGCATATGGTATGGGAGTAGAGGAGGCC
>JAHDGW010000212.1 GCA_020631635.1 Saprospiraceae bacterium | reverse complement strand
AAGGTCATGAGTATATCTGAGTTATCCTCACTGATCCAATCAAAGGAGTATGTTTTTTTGGCAATCTCTTGTGCCCTACCATTGCTACTCACGTAAAGATGTGCATAAGGGTTGAGGCGTTTGGCCGTCTGAAAATCTTGTAGACTTTCATCAAATCTACCCAGCAGGCCTAGTAATTTAGCACGTTGTAGATAAGACTCCGCATTGTTGGGGAATAGGCTGAGGTGTAGATTGACATGATCCAAAGCCACTTCATACTGACCAGAGACTATGAAGTTCTCAATCATGTCCATCGGATTTTCTTTACCGTAGTTTTGGCTATGTAATGTCTGAAAGCCTAAGAGACTGAGCAAAAAGATAAGTAGAGTATATTTCATGGCTTGTGATTTTTATAGTTAGAAAAAGCCAGCAGCTTAAGATCTGAGCTGCCGGCTATCGAAATTAGTATGCTATTCGTCCTCCAAGATGACTGGTAAGTCACCGTCCGAGACAATTATTTTAGCGTTGGGCGAATTGGCCAGTTTTTCAAAGGCTTCTATGGACTTAAACTTGAGGATTTTATTATTCAAACCCTCTGCAATAATGAGTTGTGCATCTCTCACCCCTCGTGCTTCTATTCGTTTTTGCTCTGCTTGTCGCTCCGCTTGCTGTAGTGTAAATTGCATTTGTTGTGCTTGCTGCTCTGCCTCTAGTTTTGCTTCTATAGCCATAGAGAGGCTCCTAGGAAGTTGTATACTTTTCATAAGTACCGCTTCGATATTGATCCCTCTATCATCTAGATAACTCATCATTCTTTCTTTGATGGCATTTTCTATAGATGATCTTTCTCCTGTATGCATATCCTTTGCAAAATAGTTGGCTGAGACATCTGCCACTGCTGATCTGAATACGGGTAATATTACATTCATCTCATAATCTACTCCGATAGTTCTGAGTAGATCTGGTGCTTTTCGGGCATCCACATTGTAGAGAATACTTATTTCAGATTGAATATTTAAACCTTCCTTTGATGGAATATTGAGACCCACTTCGAGATTCTCCGTCTGAGTAGAAATTTTTATAATCTTGGTAGTCAGCGGATTATAAAAACGCAAACCTTCGGTATATCCCTTATCGGCAAACTTACCCAGTTTTCTTTTGACACCTACTTCTCCTTGCTTGATGGTAGCACAGCTCTGCATTGCAAAGGCTAAGATGGCTATACAAATTGCTTTTAATTGAAACGATTTTATCATGGCGTAAAGTTTTAATTTCAAACTTAAACTATTCTTAATGATAGCTTTACTTTTATTTATAATTGTAACCATAATTTTAACGAAAGGTTTTATAAGCTGATAATTTTATTTTAAATAGTTAGCGAACTAATGAATGCTAGTACTTGTAGTAACAATATGACTAGTATCAATACCTGGATAAAGACACATCAATCCGAGGAGCGATCCGTGATCTTTATGATGATTATGGGGTATCTGCTCTTGACTATATTGTGTTGTATCATACTAGTGCTACCGTGGACGAGTAATATTGAACAATCATTCATCGACCACTTATTCATAGCCGTGTCGGTGGTAAGTACTACGGGCCTGAGCTCTATTGATTTTTCTAGTACTTACAATACTTTTGCACATGCAAGCAGCCTTATATTCATTCAATTAGGCGGTATCGGCTATATGGCTTTAAGTTCTATGATTATACTTAATGAGTACAATCGTATGCCTCGCCTGTCCACTAGACTTCTTAGATTAGAATTTAATCTACCTCAGAAATATCCATTACTAGACTTTGTCTATAGTGTCGCTATATTTACGGTACTTATCGAAACGATGGGAGCATTTTTTTTATACTTTGGCTTCAAAGAGGCAGGTATAGAAAACCCCTTATGGTATGCCGTTTTTCATAGTATATCTGCATTTTGTACTGCTGGCTTCAGTTTGTTCTCTGATTCTTTATCTGGTTTTAAAGAATATCCAATGATCACCAATACCATCACAGTACTATCTCTTCTTGGTTCTATAGGATTTATCGTGTTGCTCGATTTTATCTATAGAATAACTGGTAAAAGAAAAAGCATAACCTTAACCTCTAAGATCATCATCAGCTCTACATTTATGATATGGATTTTTGGTAGTGTGATGTTATATATATCGAATACTGATGGATGGGGCCAGGGATGGAATGGAATTAAAAACGTACTATTTCAATGCATGTCAGCGCATACTACTGTTGGATTCAATACTACCGATTTAAGCTTACTGAATCCTTCATCGATATTGATCATGATTTGCCTAATGCTTGTGGGAGCTTCACCATCTGGTACAGGCGGGGGTATAAAAACGACTAGTATATCCGCAAGTTTTGCAGTACTCAAGTCTATCTTAACCAGATCAAAAAATATTAGCTTTTTTGGTAGAGAAATACCAAGTAATAATGTGTATTTAGCAATTTCTGTTTTTATCAGTTACCTTGTCGTGATGATAAGCGGATTCTGGATATTATTGTGTACCGATGGGGACCAGCATTCTTTTGCTTCCTTATTTTTCGAGGTGGTTTCTGCATTAAGCACTGTTGGTCTCTCGACTGGAATCACTGGAGATTTAAGTCAAAGTGGAAAACTAATGATATCACTCCTGATGTTTATAGGTAGGATAGGTGTTTTGACCTTTGGATTAGCGCTTATTGCTAAGGCTCCATTAATGAGAACCAAGTGTAAAATCGAAGATATTGCACTTTAAATAAAAAATTACCAACTTATGAAAAAGCTTCTCTTTGCGTCTTTTTTGATCAGTATAACGCTCACTGCTTGTGTCGAAATCAAGCCAAATGAAAATATCGAGGGTGAAGATCGACTGGAATCTTTAGAAATATCCAAGGATATAGATGTAAAGAATCTAGACTACCAAGATATAGTATATGTACCGATCTACTCTGACATCTATTTTGACGAATCATCGGAAAAGTGCCTACTCTCAGCTACATTGAGTATCAGAAATACAAGTTTTAATGATTCGCTATTTGTATCAAAAATAGATTATTTCAATACTGCTGGACACCTAGTACGGTCTTACCTATCAACCCCAATATCACTGAGTCCTATGGCCAGCGTTAATTATGTCATTGAAAGAGAAGATGATAGCGGTGGTTCTGGAGCAAACTTCATCGTAGAGCTTAGCGGAAATAATAAAAATCTCAAACCTATCATAGAAGCCGTTATGATCGGAAACTATGGAAATAAATCCTTTTCATTTTTATCTCCAGGCGAAAGTATTCCGATGGATTAATTAGCAATAGATTGGGCTATAGCCTTAGCTACCCTCATTCCATCCATACATGCACTTAGTATCCCACCTGCATAGCCAGCCCCCTCTCCACAAGGGTACAGTCCTTTGAGTTTGGGATGTTCGAGATTGTCATTTCTAGGTATACTTATAGGAGCACTAGTTCTGCTTTCTAATCCTATGAATTGAGCTTCTTCCGTATAATATTTTGGCATTCGCCCTTTGAGTTGTACTAGAGATTGTTTTAGCAGATCTCCTACAAAATCAGGCAATAATTCATGCATATCGGCACTATAAATACCAGGGATATAGCTCGTATCAGGCAATGTAGATGACACTCTACCTTCTACGAAGTCTGTAATTCGCTGAGCGGGCGCCTGTTGATCTCCAGTGCCATTCTTGAAAAAACGTTGTTCTATTTCTTTTTGAAAATCAAGGCAAGCAAACGTACCTGAATACCCTTTTCTGTTTAGGTCTTTCACAGATATACTAGTCACAAAGCCGCTATTAGAATAAGGTGAATCACGACGAGAAAGACTCATACCGTTGACTACGAGTTCTCCAGGCGCAGTGGCTGCAGGCACTATCAATCCTCCCGGACACATACAAAACGAAAATACACCTTGGCCTTTGACTTGACATGCCACTCGATAAGATGCTGCGGGTAGATACTCTCCCCTATCTTTCAATCGATATTGTATTTCGTCAATCAATGTTTGTGGGTGCTCTATACGTACTCCGATAGCAAAGTCCTTAGCACTCATCTCGATGCTATGCTTATCCAAAAGTTGATATATATCTCTGGCTGAGTGCCCCGTTGCCAATATGAAATGCTTAGCTATAAACTCCTGTCCATTGGCGCATTGTACTCCAGTGATTTTATCATCATGTATTAATAATTCTTTGACCCAATGATCAAATAATACCTGCCCCCCGTTTTCTTCAATCGTTTCCCTTATGGCGCTTACGATATTTGGCAATTTATTGCTCCCAATGTGGGGATGGGCATCGATTAATATATCAGACTTTGCTCCATGATCTACTAGTATTTCAAGAATATGTTGGATGTTGCCTCGTTTATGCGATCTGGTATATAACTTACCATCTGAGTATGTACCCGCTCCGCCTTCTCCAAAACAGTAATTGCTATGAGGGTTTACTATAGCATCTTGCTGTATTGCTTTTAAGTCCCTCCGCCTTGCTCGCACATCCTTACCTCTATCCAATACTATTGGCCTGAGCCCTTGCTTGATACATTCTAGAGCCGCAAAGTATCCCGCCGGCCCTGCACCGATGATGATTACTTCTTGAGCACTTTTGACATCCTTCAGGATTTTTCGAATAGGTATTTGTTCTTCAAACTTTCTTACCGTATTGATTTCACATCGGATCTTGTAAATCGGTCTCTTACGAGCATCTAGCGAGCGCTTTACGATTCTGAAATCTTTACAATCTCTTGGTTGGAGTTTGAGCTTTTTTACTGCCAACTTTCTGAGTAAATCTAGCTTCTCTATATTTTGCGGAAAAACATCTATTTCAACGGTCTTGATCATAGTGATATCACGGTCTCTCTTAGTTTACAAAGCTTGACCAAAAGATCCTCTATACGGTCCAAGGCTAGCATATTGGCACCATCTGATTTTGCAACACTAGGATTTGGATGAGTTTCTATAAATAATCCATCACATCCCACAGCAATAGCCGCCCGTGCTATGGTTTCTATCATATCTGGTCTTCCTCCTGTCACTCCGATAGTCTGATTAGGCTGTTGTAAGGAGTGAGTACAATCCATTATAACAGGTACTCCAAAGCTTTTCATCGTCGTGATACCTCTGAAATCTACTAAAAGATCTTGATATCCGAACGTTGTGCCTCGTTCGATAAGGCCAACTTGATCATTACCAGAGTCTTTAACTTTCTGAACTGCAAATTTCATAGACTCCGGACTCATAAATTGGCCTTTCTTGATATTAACCTGCTTACCAGTCTTCGCTGCGGCTACGAGCAATGAAGTTTGTCTACACAAGAAGGCAGGTATCTGCAATACATCCACATAAGCCGCTGCCATGTCTGCTTCATTATCAGTATGGATATCTGTAGTCACCTGAACATTGAATTCTTCCTTGACCTTAGATAAAATTTTTAGTGCTTTTTCGTCACCAATACCCGTAAAGGAGTTGATACTTGATCTATTAGCTTTTCTATACGAGCCTTTATATATCAATGGAATATGGAGTCGATCACAGAGTCGGACTAAATGCTCGGCTATATGCATAGTGATTTCTTCGCCTTCTATAGCACATGATCCAGCAATTAAAAAGAAGTTATTTTGTTTTTCCATGGCGATTGGATTTTGTCTTACATAAAGGTCTACATAATTCTGCATAAGTAAGGTAATGCATATCGTTTATAGCTTTAATTAAAAACGGTAAAGTTCACTTGGAAATTCTATATACCTAGTC
>JAHDGW010000211.1 GCA_020631635.1 Saprospiraceae bacterium | reverse complement strand
TAGATGCAGACCATAATAAAGGCCGCAAAAAGGATAAGTTTTTCTCAAGCTATACAGATAAAATCAGTTTTCAACAGATACAGACTTATGAACCTTTCAGAGCCAAACAGAATCGTAAATACTTTAATCATCTCGACTTACTCCTGGTCAATGGCAATCATTTTTTAGCTGATCAACAGATCGTCATCATCCACGAAAAAAAGAAAGAATCACTGAGTCGAAAACTCGATCGACTGACCAACGTCAAAATGATTATTCTGATGACTAGCTATGACGAGATCTATGATTTCGTTATAGATCATTTAGGAGACAAAACGGATATACCTATTCATAAAATCTCTGATGTAGATAAGATCGCAAATGTCATCATTAAAGAAATAAAAGATCAGACGCCTCCTCTCTACGGGATAGTACTAGCTGGCGGTAAAAGCCAACGCATGGGAGAAGATAAAGGTGCTCTGCTCTATCATGGTAAAGAGCAACGAGAGTACGAGGCTGATCTACTCAAGACCATCTGTAATAGAGTTTTTATCTCCTGTCGTAAAAATCAAGATGAACTTATAGAGACTCGATATACTAAACTGTACGATACATTCGAGGGTCTAGGGCCATATGGTGGTATTTTATCTGCTTTTAGGGCTCATCCTAATGCTGCCTGGTTTACTTTGGCATGTGATCTTCCATTACTCGATGAGAAAACCATTAAATATTTATATGAAAATAGAAATCCTCAAAAACTAGCTACTTGTTTTCATAATCCAGAAACAGAGTTTCCTGAGCCACTCATTACAATATGGGAACCTAGAGTTTATCCAGTCCTATTGGAGTTTTTAAGTATGGGTTATTCGTGTCCTAGAAAAGTGTTGATCAATACGGATATTGAGGAGCTAGAAATACCAACGCTCAATGTCATGAAAAATGTAAATGATCGGAATGAATATCTAGAGGTAAAAAAGATGATTAGGCATTTGCAAACGTAATATGACATAGGATCACTATGCTATACATAAAAGTAATTCAGCAAGCTACATTTCAAAATAACAGGGTAAACAGAGGCGAAGAGTGATCTTGAGGCGGGCTGGGAGATCAAAAAAATGTTTGACTGGAAAGAGTTTTTTTTGACAAGAATTTTTGGTTCGTTTTTTTTCGAATGGAAAAATGAACACCCACGGGATATAAGCTATATGAAAACTATTTATGGTCATTAACCCTCTTTCATACTACCTCATCCATAATATCGGATATACCTCTCCCTTCCGAAAATCATTCCTATCAGCAGGTAACTGCATAAAAGCATTGGCTCTGATTAGATTGGCACTATCCCCTGATCCAGATGATTTCATGGGTGTAGCAACCAATTTTCCTTCCACATTATTCTCGATATGAACTTGTAAAAAGTAAGTCAATGGTGCTTTGAAGTAGAAGTCTTCATTCAAAATTGCATAAGAAACTGGAATAAGCTTTTTGTAAATAGACTTGAATAGCCATGGATAAATATATCGAAGAGTACATAGGTAGGAAGAATTAGGATTACCCGGCAGAGCAAATACCCTGCAAGACTCCGTAGTACCAAACCAAAATGGCTTACCTGGTTTTTGAGCGATCCGATGAAAGTAGTTTTGTACCCCAAGATCAGATAATACATCTGGTATAAAATCAAATTTACCTTTAGATACTCCACCTGAAAGTATCACGACATCGTACTCTTGAAGCCATTTTGATAAGCTCTTTCTAATTTTCTCTTTATCATCATCTAGATGTCCATGATCTGCTTTAATTCCAAAGTGCTTTAAACTTGCAGAAATTCGATAAACATTTGATCTTCTGATTTGATGAGCTTCTGGCATTTGATCTATTTCTACTAACTCATCACCGGTAGAAATGACAATAACTGTAGGTAATTGGGCGACCCGTACCTGTGATTTCCCAACGGTTGCACAGATTCCTATTTCACTTGGCGTGACGAAGGTGTTTTTAGTAATCAGTGCTTCTCCCTGCTGTTTATCTCGTCCTCGATGATGTACATTCTGATGGTATTTGATCTCATCGATTAGCACTTTGGCTTTTCCATCTATGATCTCAAGATCTTCATATCGTATGACGGTATCACATCCTCGCGGTAATACAGCACCTGTCATCACTTCTATCGCAGACTCCATATCCTCGAGGCTTTGCTGATGATCTCCAGCAGCCTGTATACCTTTCATTTCAAATATTCTCCTTCCTTCGGTAAATGATGCATAACTTATCCCTATACCATCCATCATCACCCTATCAAAGGGCGGCAGATCACGATCAGCACAGATATCTTCGGCTATGACCCTAGCTATAGATTGTTGCAAAGGAATAGTTTCGGTACCAAAATCAGCCTCAGAATAAAGTATAAATTGTAAAGCTTGCTCAACGGATATCATTGATCAAAATTAGTATAAAACTGATCTAACACTTTCAAAAAGGTCTCAAAATCATAAGGCTCTATGTTCTTATATCCTTGAGCGCGGAGTTTTTTTACGATCGGACGGGCTTTGCCTAAAATCGCTTGTCCTTCTCTCGTAAGCTTAAGTTTATATCGCTTCGCATCGCCTTCAAATCTCTCTTTAACTAGATACTTCGACTTACACAGTCCTCCTATCACTCTTGATGTGGTAGCTGGATTTCGATAACTCATTTTAGATATCTCTATTTGAGAGGCCACATCTCCTAATTCTTCAATTCGATTCAATATCACCCATTGCTCCATCGATAGGCTAACACCAGCTTCTTTAAATTCTTGAAGATACCTAGAGGTAATTTTCTTCAAAGTCTTATCGATGAGCATTCCATATTTGGTCGATTGATCCAAGCATTTCATTTTTAGCTGGTGCTAAAGTACGGATTCAAGGCAATTCATAGAATAGAAACCTTATTTTTGTTGCACATGCAACAATTTTATGTATTTTGCGATTAATAGATAAACTAAAAATACCATGATCGATATACAAGAAAAAACAACGGAGGTAGTAGAAAGTACCGACCTCATGCCCATAAATGGGACTGACTACATAGAGATGTATGTAGGTAATGCCAAGCAGGCGGCCCATTTTTACAAATCTGCTTTTGGGTTTCAATCTCTTGCCTATGCAGGACTTGAAACAGGCCTAAGAGATCGAGAAAGCTATGTTGTAGTTCAGGATAAAATCAGAATCGTATTGACCTCACCACTCCAAAGCAATACCCGTATAGGAGAACAACTAGATAAGCACGGAGATGGTGTCAAAGTGATTGCCCTTTGGGTAGAAGACGCCACAGAATCGTATCACTCAGCCATGTCAAGGGGTGCCAAATCCTACATGGAGCCTGTAACTGAAGAAGATAATCATGGTAAGGTAGTCCGATCAGGTATCTATACTTATGGTGAGACCGTACATATCTTTGTAGAGCGAAAAGACTACAATGGGGTCTTCCTTCCTGGCTATAAAAAATGGGATACACCTAACTATAATCCTGACTCAGTAGGACTCAAATTTGTAGATCACATGGTGGGCAATGTAGAGCTCGGAATGATGAATGAGTGGGTCAAGTTTTACGAAGACGTCATGGGCTTCAAGCAGATTCTCTCATTTGATGATAAGGATATCTCTACGGACTATACGGCACTGATGAGTAAAGTCATGAGTAATGGAAATGGACGTATAAAGTTTCCTATCAACGAACCAGCAGATGGTAAAAAGAAATCACAAATAGAAGAGTACTTAGATTTCTATGAGGGAGCTGGAGTACAACATATCGCCGTAGCCACTGATAATATCATAGAAACAGTAACGGCTCTGAGAGATCGCGGAGTTGAATTTCTGAGAGTACCTCAAACTTACTATGATACCTTACTTGATCGTGTAGGTGATATTGATGAAGACCTTGCACCACTTAGAGAGTTGGGCATCTTAGTAGATCGTGATGATGAGGGTTACCTACTTCAAATTTTTACCAAAACAGTTATGCCTCGTCCAACGATGTTCTTCGAAATCATACAACGTAAGGGTGCTCAGTCCTTTGGTAAGGGTAATTTCAAGGCCTTATTTGAAGCTATTGAAAGAGAACAAGAGTTGAGAGGAACACTTTAAGTTAGAAAGATTAAGATTTAAAATTCTAAACTTGATCATTGATAATGCCTGAAATACGTGGACCGTTTTTATAAGAACTTACGTAACTTATTGCTTTATTTTAGAGATATAACCATTAGCTATGCCGATCTACCACCGACTTGGAAAAATACCACCTAAGCGACATACTCAGTTTGAAAAAACTGACGGCAGTCTGTATTATGAGCAGCTTTTCGGGACCATAGGATTTGATGGGATGTCATCTCTTCTATATCACGAGCATAGACCGACCATGGTATCGGCGATCGGCGAAGCACTAGATGTAAGCCCCAAAATAGCAGTAGAAAAAAATATCACCGCCCGTAAATTAATTGGTTTTGACGTAGCACCGGCGGATGATTACTTAGAGTCGAGGATCACACTTATGGTAAATAATGATGTACATATTGGTGTAGCATCTCCCCGGCAATCATTGACTGATTATTTTTATAAAAATGCGGATGCTGATGAGATGCTATTCATCCATAAGGGTACAGGTACTTTGAAGACCTTCCTTGGAGAAATCAAATTTGAATATGGTGATTATCTCATCATCCCGAGGGGCATGATCTATCAAATTGAATTTGATACTCAAGATAATCGAATATTATACGCGGAGTCCTTTCATCCGATCTATACTCCAAAGCGATATCGTAATTGGTTTGGGCAGCAGCTTGAACATTCTCCCTATTGTGAACGAGATTATAAACTACCACAAAACCTAAAGACGCATGACGAGTCAGGAGAATTTGTGATGAAAATCAAAAAGCAGGGGATGCTGCATGAGCTAGTTTACGCATCACATCCTTTTGATGTGGTCGGTTGGGATGGTTACAACTATCCATATGGGTTTTCGATACATAATTTCGAACCGATCACAGGACGAGTACATCAACCACCACCCGTACATCAGACTTTCGAAACTAAGGCATTTGTGATTTGCTCATTCTGTCCACGGTTATACGACTATCATCCTAAGGCAATACCAGCGCCTTACAACCATAGCAATATTGATAGTGATGAAATGCTGTATTACGTGGATGGAGATTTCATGAGTCGTACTAACATAGGACCAGGACATATTTCTCTGCATCCATCAGGTATACCTCATGGACCACATCCTGGGACCTATGAAGCAAGTATTGGTCAAAAATCTACAGAAGAACTAGCCGTCATGATAGATACCTTCAAACCACTGATGTTGACTGAAGCGGCGATGGAAATAGACGATGGTAAATATTATAAATCATGGATCAAGCATTAAAGCTGATATAATTGATCCACCCTACTTAATGATTAAAAAGAAATTTTAAGCTAAATATCGCCGAGATAGTATTCTCGATTTCCTCAATTAATTGGCTAGTTTTGAGTATAAATGGATTTTCAAAAGGTAAAATATGAATTACAAAATATCATTTCGGGAGAGAGCAGCGCAAGCTATGATGCACTTATCCAGACAGTTACCAGTCACCTTAGAAGCGGCAAGAGAGCAAGTCCAATGGCTGAAGAAAAACACCAAAACAAAGCAAAAGAAACAACGAAGCTAGTTGAAATAGCCACTACACTAGACCTTTTAATTGATCATATACCTGAAGAGAAATTCATTGCCAAAGGAGCAGAACAGA
>JAHDGW010000210.1:4331-5824 GCA_020631635.1 Saprospiraceae bacterium | reverse complement strand
GGTTATCTCTTTGGGACTATACGATTCAGAGGTAGTAGTCTGGGAGTAGCTGCCGTACTATTTGTAGGACTAGTATTTGGTATGATGAATCAGCAATTGGCCATTCCTGAGATCGTATTCTCGCTAGGTCTCGTACTCTTTGTGTATTCGATTGGTCTCAACTCTGGTCCTGCTTTTTTTAAATCATATAAAAAAAATGGATTTCGGGATATAGGATTTATCCTCGGCATGCTAGTTATATCAGGTTTTGTAGCAGGTCTTCTATGGTTTATCATGGATTATTCGGCAGCAACAATCACAGGTATCTATGCAGGTAGTACGACCAATACTCCCGCTCTAGCTGGAGTCATAGATTATGTAAGTCAGCAAACCGGTGATGGTATATCTACGGCACTAGATTCTCTGGTGGTAGGATACTCATTCTCCTATCCTATGGGTGTCTTAGGTGGCATCATTGCTATTGCATTCATGGAAAAATGGCTACGGATCAATTACTCCAAGGAGAAGCAGTCCATGAAAAATAAATATGCCATAGATGAAGACCTTACTAGTGCAACCGTCATACTTACCAATGAAAAGTTGGCTGATATAAAACTTAGAGATCTAGTAGCAAAATTTAAATGGAATGTGGTATTTGGACGTTACTTGCATAAGGATCAGCTCCAACTGGCTAACTGGGATACAACGCTCAGTATAGGTGATCATATTAAAATCGTGGGTGCACAAGAAGAACTGGATAAAGCTATAAAAATACTAGGAGAAAGAAGTAATAGGGATATCACCGCGAATAGTACCGAACTCGATATCAGGAGAATATTTGTATCCAACCCCTATGTCACTGGCAGAACAATAGCCTCTCTCAATCTGAGTGAAAAATATGATGCGGTCATCACTCGTATTCGTCGTGGTGATGCGGAGATATTGGCTAAAGCCGATACAGTATTGGAGTTAGGGGATCGGATCAGATTTGTTGCGAGACGAAAAGATCTCAAAGTGCTTTCTGAATACTTTGGCGATAGCTACAGAGAGTCGAGTCGGGTCAATCTCTTCTCCTTTGGGTTAGGTATTGGTCTTGGACTATTGTTAGGAATGTTTGAGTTTAAATTTTCTGATACCTTAAGTTTCAAACTAGGATATGCAGGAGGGCCACTTATAGTTGGTCTTATACTTGGTTCACTGCGTCGTACCGGGCCTGTGGTATGGACACTGCCCTATAGTGTAACCATTACCTTACAACAAATAGGACTGATCTTGCTACTTGCAGTAGTAGGGGTCAAGTCTGGTCACTCTTTTGTAGATAGCTTTAACCTAGATGGGATCATGATGATTGGCGCAAGTGCCATCATCAGTTTGGCGACCGCATTTCTCACCCTTTGGATCGGCTATCGTATAGTCAAAATCCCATTCAGCATACTCACAGGCATGGTCTCAAATCAACCAGCGATTCTTGATTTTGCCATGTCTAAAACCAATAATCGCTTACCATTGATCGG
>JAHDGW010000210.1:0-4231 GCA_020631635.1 Saprospiraceae bacterium | reverse complement strand
CGCAGCCAATAGCACAACTATAAAACTCAGATAACCATTACCAATCAAGGTAAATATAGGACCAGGACATGCACCCGTCAATGCCCAGCCTAAACCAAAAAATGTACCTCCAAGGATATACCTCCAGAAACTTTTGGTTTTATCGGGTTGGTTGATTAAATCGCCATCTACGTTTTTCCATTTTAGCCTTTTTGCCAGAAAAAGCAGTAGAACACCTGTCGCCAGCGCCGAACCAATCACTCCATACATATGGAAACTATCGAAACGAAACATCTCCTGTATTCGATACCAAGAGATCACCTCTGACTTGGTCATGATGATGCCAAAGAAGATTCCTAAGATTAAAAATATCAGCTTTCTCATGATCTAAAATATGATTGGGTACAATAAATGAGTCATAACCAGTCCGCCTATGAAGAAACCTATCACGGCGATTAAGGATGGCAGTTGAAGATTGGATAAGCCTGTAATCGCATGGCCAGAGGTACATCCACCCGCCCATCGAGTACCGAATCCAATGAGCAATCCACCGATAATCAATAGCGATAATGATTTGGGATCCGTCAAGGCACTTGTAGAAAACAGTTGATCTGGCGCTAGCCCATCTATTGAGCTAAATCCCAGAGCTGATAAACTATCTTGAGTTGCTTCTGATAATATCACTGGAGCTGTACCGTCAAGATAAAGAGCGGCTATGGCACCTCCAATGATACCTCCCGTTACAAAAACAATATTCCAGAGCTGCGCTTTCCAATCGAAATCAAAAAAAGCAACTCGCTTGCCTGCTCCCATGACACTACACATCGTACGTAGGGTACTGGATACACCAAAGGTCTTCCCTAAGTATATAAGCAAAAACATATTGAAGCCGATGAGTGGCCCTGCAACATACCATGGCCATGGCTGTGATATAAAATCTATCATTTTATATTATTTAGACAGTGAGCAAGGAGAGACCCCTTCTGTGATATCAATTTTATCTTCCTTCTTGATTGCACCAAATCCACCCTTGATATCTACCACCTTATGAATACCGTGTTGCTTAAGGATACTTGAGTATATCATCGATCTGTATCCACCAGCACAATGAATGAGGTAATTTTGTTTTGGGTCGAGACTATGTACATGATCGTAGATGAAATCGAGGGGTTTGTTTTCGGAATCTTCTAATCTTGCAGTCTCGTACTCACCAGGTTTTCTGACATCTAGTGTTTTATACTTAGAAAGTATGCGACGATCTGCAAACTCTGATGGATCAATGGATTCGATTGTATCGATAGGCTTTTTTGATGACAACCATGTTGAAAATCCTCCTGATAGACATCCCAATACCTGATCAAATCCTACTCTTGCTAATCTAGTGACCGCCTCTTCTTCTTTACCTTGATCGGTTACCAATACCATTTTTTGATTAACATCTGCAATTAAAGCGCCTACCCAAGGTGCAAATGTCCCTCCCAGCCCTATAAATAAAGAATTAGGAATAAAGCCGTCCTTAAATTCTTGTTGGTGCCTAGTATCCAAGATCAATACATCATCCTGCTTTGACAGTCGTTCAAATTCATCGATATCTAATCTAGAAGTACCGCGATGAATTATCTGATCAAAACTCTGATCTACACCCGTTTTATTGATCGATGCATTCAATGCAAAATAAGCAGGTGGAGGCATGATGCCGTCTAGCACAGATTCTACAAATTGTGCTTTACTCAGCTCTACATTGAGAGCATAATTGCGCTGCAACTGATTTTGTAACGTATCGAAAGTCTCTTTACTCATACTCTTGCCGCAAGCAGATCCTGCGCCATGTGCCGGGTATATGATCGTATCTTTGGGTAGAGTCATGATTTTAGATCGTAGGCTATCGTATAGCATGGCAGCAAGATCTTCCTTAGTGAGACCATTATTGATCGCAAGATCAGGTCGCCCCACATCTCCTATAAATAAAGTATCACCTGTAAATACACAATGCTCCTTGTCATTTTCATCCAATAGCAAATAGCAACTCGACTCTAGTGTATGTCCTGGAGTATGCAATACTTTGATCTTCAAATTTCCAAGCTTCAGGATCTCTCCGTCCTCCGCATTGTAGACAGCATAATCCGTATTTGCATTTGGTCCATACACGATCTCAGCGCCTGTCTTTTGAGCAAGATCCACATGACCAGAGACAAAATCTGCATGAAAATGCGTCTCAAAAATGTATTTGAGCTTTACTCCATTCTCTTGGATGAGATCTATATATGGTTGAGTTTCTCTCAGCGGATCGATGATCGCGGCTTCTCCATCAGATTCGATATAGTAGGCAGCTTCTGCTAAGCACTTGGTATATAATTGCTCGATTATCATGCGATTATTTTTCTTTTCTTAACGAATACTTCTTTGACTGTCATCGCAATAGCAAGTACGATCAGAAAAACTCCAAAGAGTTGTTTTAGGTTTTGGCTAGCAGTCTTTTTTGATAATTGATCGCCAATATACAATCCTATGATGGACAATCCTGTGAAGATAAGTAAGAAATTCCACTCAATAAATTGACCCGTCTGAATATCTCCAACAAAACCAACCAATGATTTTATAGCTATAATTATGAGGCTCGTACCTATTGCCGTTTTCATATCCATTCCCATCGAAAGTACCAAAATTGGAATGATCATAAAACCACCTCCCGCTCCAACTAAGCCCGTCAATAGACCAAGTACAAGGCCCTCTACAATGATGATAAAAATTCCATTCGTGGTATTGAGTGCAGATTTAAATCTATCACGATACTGACCCGATCGTAACATACTGATACCTGCCACTACCATCAATATAGCGAAGAGTACCAAAATCGCATTTTCCTTGAGCATAGATATCCCTAAGATTTCAAATTGCTCAGGAATACTCGGCAGGACCCACCGACGAGTGCAGTATACGGAGATCAACGAAGGAATCGAAAATAATACTGCAATCCTGACATCGGCCTCTGATCTAATCATCTTTCTGATAGCTCCAATAAATGCAGTAGCTCCGACCACAAACAATGAATAAGCCGTCGAAAGTACTGGATCTACCGCAAAGAGGTATACCAATACTGGCACCGTCAAAATAGAGCCTCCGCCACCCAAAAAGCCCAAGGTCAACCCGACCGAGATAGCTCCAAGATATCCTAAAATATTTTCCATATTATATCAATTCACAGTTTTCCATACAATCAAATATTTTCAAAACTTGTCGATCTTTTAAGCTATACAAAATGTACTTGCCTTGTTTTTCACTTTGCAAAATGCCCTTATCTTTCATCTTGGTTAAGTGATGCGATAGTAGCGATTGCTCTGCATTCTGCTCTAGCTTTTCAGAGAGCTCTTTTACAGAAATCGGCTCATGATGCTCCAATATCCTTAGGATTTCTAATCTCAAGGGATGAGCTATCGCTTTCAGTATATGAGCGACTTGCTCCATCGCCTTAACATTAATCACTGTACCAATCATGAAACAAATATATGAACATATGTTGGTATGTTGTATTGAATTTAAACTATTTTTTTTTAAAATCACATATATAATCCCTTTCATGTCGACTTTATGGAGACATATTTTAAAATGGAAACATAATCCTCTTCAATAAAATAGGGCTAATTATACCAACATCCATGCGTTGATTTAAAAGATTTCTCGGCTTCACTCGAAATGAAAAAAAATTTCAAATGGACCCTGAGGGGTTATTTTTAAGAATCAGGCAAGTACTATACTCTAACACAAGATTTAAAAAAAAGCGAATATCTAATGGCCGAGATTTCGCTAGTATCTTCTAATTCTCTACTTATTCAAATGCTATGCTTATTTTCATAGTAATAATACATCCATGGTACACAGATTACTACAATACTTTATTGTACTAAGCATAGCGCTTGCACTTTGTAGTCAAGTGTTTATATCATGTGAAAAAGATATTGATATCTCAGACATCAATACAACAACAATTGTAACCGAAACCATATTACCCGATGGTACTGAAGCCTATATCACTGGTGGTTCAGATTATATTTTTGATCAAAATGAGCTAAGAGACTATCACCTCATCATAGATGAAAGCCAATATCAACTCATCAATAATGATCCGGCAGCGGAGCAATATGTAGAAGGGGCATTAGCTTTTGAAGGAGACACCATAAGTCCAGTAGGTATAAGATACAAGGGATCAGTAGGTGCATTTGTCAACTGCCTATCAGGAAATGATTGGGCTGAT
>JAHDGW010000209.1 GCA_020631635.1 Saprospiraceae bacterium | reverse complement strand
AGACGCTATTAAAGAAAATCTTATCCCCGAAACGTTAAGTACCAACCAAATTTCATTAATATATTCATCAGAAGCAGATCTGTTGAATATGGCATTATTTGGGATAACTGTAAAAGATTGGCGCAGTCAGCATCCAGAGGATAATGGAAATATAAGAGATCATGCCACCATCGAACAACTAGTAGTACTTTCAAATTTAGAGAGTATTAATGCCCTACTCATCAACCAAGGACAGGATCAAGCTAGTCGTCTTGCACAGCTCAACAAAATAGCGATCACCCAAATGTCATCGTTCATCCAGCACCCAAGCATAAAAAAGCTTTAATGTAAAAATCTGCTATGCCACAAACTCAATCATATTCACTTTTTGAACTCAATGAGTACTTACGTAGAGTCATTGCATTAAATTTTAATGAAGCGATTTGGATCAAAGCGGAGATCTTTCAGATCAAACCATCTAGAGGTAATTATTACCTAGAGTTGGTCGAAAAAGCGGAAGGCAGCAACGATATAATTGCTCAAATGTCGGCCGTCATCTGGGTGAAAAGTGCATTATTCATCAAGAGAAAGCTGGGTGAATTGCAAGATGCAATACTCAGTGATGGCACTCAGATTTCTGTCAAGGTAAGACTAGATTTCAATGAAAGATATGGCCTAAAGCTCATCATTGAAGATATAGATCCTAGCTATACAATGGGTCAGCTAGAGCTCATCAGACAAAAAATCATACAGCGGCTCAAGGCCGAAAACCTCATACACCTCAACGGACTCCAAGAGATACCTGCCGTCGTACAGAGAGTCGCCGTGATAAGCTCTAAAACTGCCGCTGGATATCAGGACTTCATGGCACAGCTACGTAATAACCCATATGGCTACCAGTATCGTGTGGACCTCTTTCAAGCAGCCATGCAAGGCAAAAACACGGAGAAAGAAGTACTCAGTGCTTTGCATGATATCACTGATCATGAGCATCAATATGATCTGATCTGCATCATCAGAGGTGGCGGCTCTAAAATGGATCTTGCAGCATTTGACAACTACAACATCGCTCATGCGATATCACAAAGCCCTCTGCCAGTACTCTGCGGTATCGGCCACGACATAGATCAGACCATAGCCGATATCGTAGCGCATATAGAGCTCAAAACACCCACCGCAGTTGCAGATTTTCTGATAGAACATAATCTCTTCTTTGAAAGCGAGCAGCTGCGGATGATCGAGCAAATCAAGTCGCTATCTATGATAACCCTCCAACGAGAGGAGCAAAAAATCATACAATACGAATATCAAGCACATCATCTGCCTCAAGAACTAATCAATAGACATACTCAGCAACTGGCTCTATTACATCAAAGTATACACTCCGCTACGAGGAGAACGATTGACTACTACCAGTCATTGATATCTAAGACAGAGGCAGTAGCTCAAGTAGTAGATCCCAAACATGTCCTGAAAAGAGGATTCGCCATGATCAAAAAAGGGAAAACCATCTTAACGACTCCAAAGCAGCTACAATCAGGAGATAAAGTAGAAATAGAATGGGATCAGGATAGTCTACATGCGATAATAGAATAGAGATAAAAATCAAAATACTCAAAGTACGTCAAGGACGAAGATAGACTTATGGTGGTACGATCTAAAATATAGATTTCAAAGATCGTGTATCCATATCATACAGTTCTGCTTAACGCAAAATCAATTTCTCTAACCCTGAGTTATGTCCATTAAACTCCGACTTCAACATGTATATCCCTTGAGGATATCCTCTCAGATCTAGCTGTGCTGGGATATCCCCTGACCACGATTGTATCAATGATCCATTGGAATTATACAACTCTATAACGTTTATATCCAACAGAATATCGGCATTAATATTTACAATACCATCACTCGGATTAGGATATGCTATAATGGGCTGTGGTGGAGTCGCATCTATCTCTTGGGTAGATGTGGTAATGATATTGATATCATCACATGTATCAGGATCATGACAGCCATCGGCATCTACCTCAAAGAGCCACATTTTATTCCAATCTACGGGAGTGCTGACACCTGAAAAGATCATGATATTGCCATTATCCAACTCCTCTATATCACGTATAGAGTTACTATTTACTGGGTCTATAAAATCTGGATGCTGATAGCGCCTTCGCCAAATTTCATTACCCTCTAGATCGAACTTGATAAGTAAATTGAAAGTCTGACGATCTAGATCATCATCAGTATAGCCACCATATGCAAAGAAGTAATCACCCTTACCCGCCTCTATTTGACGAAAAGACATATTGTCGAAGTGAGGATATTCTATTAACTTCTGTGAAATAGGATCTCCATCTTTATTATAAAATTTTAGTCGTATCGGGTTAAGGTGTATCTCGAGACTGATAGGTCGGTCTATTTTGTAAGTCTGTACTATGTTTTGATTGGAGAGTTGGGCGATATACAGTGGAGACACTATTCTATCACTTATTTCATCAGAAATTGTAGTCCAGATTTCATTTCCATCCAAATCTAGTTTCATTAATTTAGGATGGTCGGTAAAATCTCCCAGATATTCGAATTCAGATGATAATATTAAGTTGCTATCATGTGTAGAATCTATTTCGTAAATGAAATCAATTCTGGAGTCTTGACCAAAGTTATGGGACCACAACTCATTACCGTCTAAATCAAATTTCTTTAGATTAAGTTCATCCCTGTTACCCTCTTCAAACTCATCTACTGCCCCCCCATAGACTTGACCATTGAAAAACATTGCAGCCGATGCACCTGTCTGATTACTATTAGTTTCATAGGTCTTTAGAAATTCAATATCAAAATCTAAAGAAAGCCTTCCTATAAAAACTGGACCTTCCGAATTATCATCTCCATAAATCAATATCTTCTCACTACCATCAAAGTCAATACTTTTTCGTGTCAAAGAATAATTAGCCAAATTAATTTGATTGTAATTATTAGTTTGTAAATCAATGCTAATTATGGTACTACCAGGATCACTACCTATAAAATTAATGGATGAGAATAGATAATTTTCATCATTAATTTTAACTAAATTTAGAGGGTTGGGATTTATGTCATCAAAAGTGATCAAAACATTCGTCTTCGATTGTCCTACCAGTAATATTTGAAAAAGTAGAGGGATAAATAGTAGTACTATCCTCATTTATATAGATTTTTAATAACCATGAGTAATATGATTACTCATGGTTATGTTCTTTATTTCTTTCTTAATGTACGGCAATTTTTACAATCTTTTTATCTCTGCTCATAAATGATATTTTCTAACTAAATCAAGGTATTCCTACTGCCATATCTGTATCAAGCCTTAAATTTGCCATATGAAGATTCGTATGATCATTTTGCAATACACTCCCATAATCACAACCATCACCAAATAATCAAGCTCATGTCATACCAAAAAGCAAATACTGAACTAGAGAAGATACTGCAAGACCTCCAAGAGGGCAACATCCCGCTGGATAAGCTAGCTGCAACTTTAAAAAAAGCCTCTAGCCTCATCAAAGAATGTAAGACTAAGCTCAGAGATGTAGAAAAAGCGCTTGCTGATTTTGAACAAGAAGATTAAGGCGTAAATACCGCTCCATTGGGTACTATACCTGTAGTGTACGTATTTTTTATAACCCCAGCACTATCATAAATAGTAAGCTCTCCTGCCGAGGCAAAGTCTTTGGCGTCTAGTACATAAAGGTCTCCATTCTTAGGATTCGCATCCATACCATACGGATTGATATTGGGTATTAATAAGTTCTTTTGTTGTGCAGTCTCTCTATTAAAAAAGCTAAAGACACCATCGAAGGTGGAATAATAAGCCGTAGTGCCATCAGTTACCAGTTTCTTTGCTCCGTATGGTAAATCCAAGCGGTACTCTATCAGATCAGATTCGACACCGATCTGTACCAATTCTCCTGGCGTAATCATTGGATCATCTGGGTTAAAATTATTGAAACCTCCGCAAAGTATCCAGATATCGCCATCATCATACGATACTAAACTATTGGGCTTATCCGCAAACTCAAAGGTTCGCTCTATAGACTGACTCGTGGTATTTATTTTATAGACTTCATTGCTATTTCCAAAGCCACCAGAATTGACCACATACATATACTCACCAACAAGCATCATCTCTTCAGGACCACCGCCCACTGCGATACGATCTATGATATCTAGGCTGATTGCATCGGCAATAATAATCTCACCAGATACTCCATCCGATCCCCAAGCGCTGATATACACCTGATCATTGCCTGCATCCGTGATGTATCTTGGTTGTGATATATTTGGGATAGTGCCTATATATTCAAAAGTGCTGGCATTTACCACTTCTACTTTTGCCGCATTATTCGCAGCCAAAAAAGCTCTATCCCCTACAATCGTCATCGACTGTAAAATGTTACCAATAGCAGATCCGTCATTTACTACACCATAGATATCACTGGTCAGTACTCCTTCATCATCTATAAAATCAACTGTACCTGTACCTGATCCGAATGGACCTTCATTGATAATAAAAACCCCGCTCTCGTAAGCATCCATGGGTGTAGGATCTACTGGTGGATCCACAATAGGCATCTCATCTTCGCAAGAGATACAGAGCAATAGTAAAAATGCTAAAAGAGTAGATTGTAAGAGTTTCATATTTATCAGAGGTCTATTTGGATACCAAAGCTATAGTTTCTCAATGGCGTAGGATAAAATTTTACAATCTCATAATCGCTATTTAGTACATTTTGAACTAAGACAATAATATCAAGATCTACCTTCTGGAGCTTCAGCTTTTGCTTATAGGCCAAATCAATCAATACATATCCATCCACCGATATACCATTATCAGAAGTAGTGAACCGCTCGGATGTATATCTTCCTGTGCATTCTATCATACAAGCTTTCCGCGAAAGTGAAACCGTGTTGGTGATGACATGCTCCGGAATGTAGATAAGCTGCTTACCATTGAGCTCTTCTCGTTCTTCGTCCTGAAGTGTAGATTTTGTCCAGGCGTATTGCAAGGTGTTATTTAGCTGTATTTGATTCAAAAAGCTGTATTCACTTTGGTGTTTTAGTTCAAAACCTCTGGACCAAACTGATCTTCTGTTTTCTGGAGTCCACATCCCGAGTCCATTGGGTGCCCACAGTATCCAATCTCTACCTTGTATCGTAAACAAATTCATTTCTAGATCACCCCATTTCGTTTTCAAAAAACTAGTAAGTTCATGTGTATATCCTCGTTCGACTTGGAGATCAGCATTACCACCAGTCGGCCAATATAGATCATTGAAGTTGGGTAACTGAAAATGCCTCGAAAAGCTATACCCTACTCCTTTTTGAGTGGTTTGATAATTCAATTTGATACTCGAATACAGCAATGATTCGTGATCAGAATAATACTCTGATCGTATACTTGTTGCGATAGAAAGATGCTGAGCCAAGGTATAATCTAAGCTATTCCAAAATGCAAACTGATCACGAGACACCTCATTTTCACTCGGATCACCATTAAATTCATCAAAGATATAGTTAGCCCGTGTAAGATTAATATCTAAGGCGGACTTGACATCTAACTTTGAGCTTGAAAAATGATATATACCTTCAGTACGGTAGCTCCGTGATCTTGTATCAGATTGTTTTACAATATCCGAATCAAACGCGATGCCTTCGCTCAGAAAAGCAGATCTGATGCTCCAACTATGATTGTTCTTGCTAAGATTCCATTGCCCATGCAAACGTACATTATCATCAACTAATCGTGATTGATCATACACAGAGGTGAGTGACGGAGCGATCTCACGATCTGATTTTTGATACCAAATCTCAAAATTTAGATCTTGATATTCATTCAGATTGAGCTTGATATTCGATGCAAGGTCTAGTCCTTGGCGTTCATTATGCTCCCTCTGTCTTGTAGTATTTAGCTCTAAGTAATTAAAGCTATTTTGATG
>JAHDGW010000208.1 GCA_020631635.1 Saprospiraceae bacterium | reverse complement strand
ATCATGTTGTTTCTCTAAGAATTCAAATAAATGGTAGAACATCTTTTTACTTCACTTTTAAAAAGAACAGCGCAGTGAACACTCTAGAACGTTATCTAGCAATGTTGTTCACCGCAACTGTTAAAACCAACCTGAGAATGATAATAGAACCTACTCTTATATATCTTATCTACATGAGGCTTAGACTGACCTCATAGTGTTGATGTTATTATTTGTTTATCGTCAAATGGCAACTTTTCGCCATTAATTTCTTGGTATTTTTCATGTCCCTTTCCCGCAACTACTATTATATCGCCGCTGGCAGCAAGCATGACTCCTGTTTTGATCGCCTCTTTTCGATTGACGATACGCAGGTATTTCTTATTTTTTACTAATCCTTTTTCCATATCATCCAAGATACTTTCAGGCTTTTCAGACCTAGGATTGTCACTTGTCAAAATCAATATATCACTGTACTTTTCAGCAATAGCAGCCATTTTTGGCCTCTTTCCTTTATCACGATCTCCCCCACATCCGATCACCGTAATGACCTGAGCTTTGGCTCGCTTCATCTCTTTGACATTTTTCAAGAGATTTTCTACTGCATCCGGCGTATGTGCATAATCTACAATCGCAGATTTTCCGCTTTCAGGATTATGACTGTAATCAAACCTTCCTTCTGCTCCATGTAATCCACTAAGCACGGGCAATATTTCTTCTTTTGAAATATCAAATTCTCGTGCAACACCATAGACTGCGGCTAGATTATAAGCATTGTAAGCACCTCTCAGTCTTACAAACACCTCAGCCGTATTGATCTCCAGATGCAATCCTGAAATCTCATTGGCGATGATGCGAACTTTATAGTCAGCCATCCTGCGTAAAGCATAGGTCTTATGCTCTGCCTGAGTATGCTGCACCATAAATTCAGCTTGCTTATCATCGGCATTGACAAGTGCTATGGCATCTTCATTCAGTATGTCAAAAAACTTCTTCTTTGTCAAGACATAATCATTATATGTCTTATGATAATCCAAATGATCTTGCGATAGGTTGGTAAATACTCCTTGACTAAATGTCAAACCCTGTACCCTACCTTGATCTATACCATGCGAACTCACTTCCATAAAAGCATATTCACATCCTGTATCTCGCATTCGAGCTAGTAATTCATTGACCTTGATAATATCTGGGGTCGTATGTGTTGCTACCTCTTCATGTTCACCAAACTGATATTTAATTGTAGATATCAATCCAGCTTTATACCCTAAGCCTGTGAAGAGCTGATGTAAAAGCACGACGACCGTACTTTTTCCATTCGTTCCTGTCACTCCGACTAGTCGGAGGCTTTGACTCGGGTTATCATAGAATCTTGAGGCGAGATCAGCAAGCTTTTGCTGGGGTTTTGACCAGCAGACATACGTGATATGATCATGTATATCCTTTGGTAATTCCTCACAAAAAACCACCGATGCCCCTCGCTCCACGGCTGAACCTATATAGTTATGACCGTCTACTACTAGACCCTTCATCGCTATAAAAGCTTCACCAGGCTTCACCGCTCGACTATCTAACACAAGTCTATTGACCCGCGCTTGATCGCTTCCTACGACTTTGATCCTAGGATCATTTGGCAATATTTCAAACAACTTCTTGGAATACAATTCCTATTAGTTTAAATAAATTTCAATTTGTTGGCCAGTTACTTTAGCACCTGGCTTAATACTTTGTCGCTTCACTTTTCCAAGTCCTTCGACCCTCACTTCAAGACCTACATTCTCCAAAATATAGACCGCATCACGGAGCCCCATACCTATTACATCAGGTACTTGGTCACCTTTGATTTTTTTCTTATCGATGGTTAGTTTATTTCGCTGTGGCGCTATATCTACCCACCGACTTTTAGAATTCACCTCGACGTCGAGATCGATGTGATTGATGAGTTTTGCGTAGTCACTCGCATAACCCGAATGCTTGTTAGGCATTTTCTTATTTTGAAGTTCAGCATATTGCTGCTGGATAGGATCAAGCAAATCACCTTTGACTTGATATATCTTTTCGGCAATATTTTTAAAAACAGGCCCCGCTACACTGCCACCATAGTATCCTTTTTTAGGATCATAAAACATGACAATCATCGAGTATTTAGGCGCATCAGCAGGAAAATACCCTGCAAAAGATGCGTTATATTTTTTTCGTTCTTCTTTTTTTGTATAGTTCACTCTAGCTGTACCCGTCTTACCCGCAATTTTTACGATTTCTGACTTCAGCCCTTTTCCGGTCCCCGACTCTACGACTGACTCCAACATAAATTGAAGTGTCTCTATATTAGATCTAGAAGCCATAGACGACACCTCCACTTTGGGTTTGATCTCTCTCAAGACCTCCGCCTCATGAGATATTTCTTTGACCAAATACGGTTTCATTAACTGACCATCATTTGCGACACCGTTATAAAACTTTAGTATCTGCAATGGTGTCATACTTGACTCATAACCATGCGCCATCCAAGGCAAAGTTGTACCCGACCATTCTGCTTTATTTTTGACAGGATGCTTTATCAGTGGACTTGGCTCTCCAGCTATTTCGATATTTGTCTTATCTGTAAGTCCAAATTGCTCCAAGTATGAAACATATTTCTTTTTACCCTCCAAGCCCTTGAAATGCTTAAGTGCAAAACTTGCAATTCCTACATTCGATGATTCTTCTATGACCTCTAAGAAATTAAGCATATTTCGTCCATGACGATGCGAATCTTCCATCCAGAGATCATAAAACTTCTTTCTTCCACCTGCTACTTCAACTCGGTCCTTCAATTTGATATCGGACCCCTCAAGAAGCGCTAAAGCAGTAAATAATTTTGCCGTAGAACCTGGCTCACTAGACGTACCGACTGCATGATTATAAATCTCAGCATATCCTCCAGACTTTAAGCGAGAAAGATTAGATATTGCTTTTACACCACCCGTCTCCACATCCATAACTACCGCACAAGCTGCTTCGGCCTCTTGATGCAAAACCATGGACAACAGCTCATTATGCACAATATCTTGCACTTCAATATCAATTGTCGTATACAGATCAGCACCACGCTCGGTCTCAAACTCTGATGGATCAAAAACTGGAATCCAATCTCCTTTCCCTACAGATCTCATCAATCGCTTTTCCTCTTTTCCTTTTAAAAAGGTATCAAAAGCACCTTCTAGACCTATTTTAGAAGCATTTTTTCTATCTACCCCAATTGTTCTTGAAGCCATCTCTTTATAAGGCTTCCCTCGTCGAGCAGTTTTGTCAACAACTAGACCTCCCTCATATCTTCCATTGCGAAATATTGGAAACTTTCTAGCTCTGTCCACTTGCTCAAAGGTTAGATTTTTAGCTATTGAAATACTTTTTGTTCCAGGTTTCTGAAATTTCTTCCAATCGCTTCTTGCCTTACTTAACTTAGCTTTCCATTCCGACGGTGTATTTTTAGCATTTAAATATTTCGTAATCAAAATACTTAAACTATCTATCCCCCTCTCGAAGGAATAATCCGTTACTACCGTCGGATCCATTCTTATGTCAAAGATCATTTCAGAAGCTGCCAGCAAGCTGCCATCTTCCGCATATATATTTCCGCGATCAGCCTCTATAGGCATCCAATTCACATACTTTCCGCCAAGCTCTCGCCATTCATCACCTTCCACGACACTCACATTAAAGAGTCGCACAACTACCAACAAAGCCACAGCCACAAAAACTGCCATCACCAAATACGCCCTTATTAGTAGTTCGTTTTTCCTATTCATTTTGAGTCAGTTTCTGACTTCGTTACCTCTATCCTCTTGACTTTTGTTCCGTCCGTCTTGAGTCCGGCATCTTTTACTCTTTCTGCCACTTGCGAATGCACTCCGTCATATACGATCTTATTTTTGACCTGCATATATTCGTAGTTGAGCTCTTTTAGTTCTTTCTTTAAGACTATAGCTCTTCGCTGCTTTTTTTCAACACTATGCACATTTGCAATGTAGACGACCCCCAGAATGATCACGAAACATAAGTACCCAAGGTGCTTATAGATCCACTTCACTGCCTGGAATCTAAAAAATGTAGTTTTCCTATTTTGATCGTCGTTCATATATATCTTGCTTTTCAGCAACTCTCATTTTTGCACTTTTCGACCTTGAATTGAACTCCATCTCTCTTTCAGATGGCAACACAAGACCTTTTCCTACTTTTTTCATCATCACGGCTTGCCGACCATACTCATCTTGCTGATCATGATACTTACCCGCAATTGCTTGCTTGGCAAACCTATCTTCGAGCGAATGATAACTAATCACGACTAGCCGCCCTCCAGGATTTAAAAGATCTATTACATCTTTCAAAAACTCCTTGAGTGCATCCAGTTCTTCATTGACTTCTATACGAAGCGCCTGAAAAACCTGAGCTAGGTAGCGATTACGATCTCCAATTCTCATAGACTCTAAGACAGTCATCAACTCTGACATCTGACTAAAATCACAAGAGCGGCGCTCTTTTACTATTCTCGCTGCAAGTGTCTTAGAGTTACGGACTTGACCATAATCACTAAATACTTGTACGAGATCCTTCTCATCGTAGTTCTTCAAAACATATTGTGCAGTTTTCTCAGAAGCCTGATTCATACGCATGTCCACTGGACCGTCATATCGGTATGAAAAACCTCTTTCTGCCGCATCAAACTGCCAGGATGACACCCCTAAATCTGCCAAAACACCATCAATCCCTGACTCTCCATGATATCTCATCCACTGCTTGATATATCTAAAATTAGATCGTATCAACGTAAGTCGCTTATCATCAAACTGATTGGCAAAAGCATCAAAATCCTGATCAAAACCATACAGACGCCCGTTAGCGCCTAGGCTATTTAAAATCGATTTGGAATGTCCTCCTGCACCAAATGTTACGTCAACATAGATACCCGAAGGGTTAATTTTTAGAGCTTCAATACTCTCCGCGAGCAAGACTGAAGTATGGTAGTCCGACATTAGCTATATCGTTAATTAAGCATAATGTTATTTTGCGTATCATTTCCAAAAATTTCATTGGCAATGGAAGCAAAATCTTCGGGCTCTTCCGTTAGCATTTTCTGATATTCCGCCTTGGACCATATTTCTATTTGCTCTTGATACGCGAAAAGGACGATTTCTTTTTCCATAGTCGCATAATCAATTAAGCTCTTAGGCAATAGGATCCGATCAGCACTATCTGGAGCAATGTCAGTTGCACCGCGATAGAAATATCGAATAGCTTGTCTCTGTCTTGTGTTGTAAATATTGAGCTGGTTTATCTCATTTACTTTCTTATCCCAAACGTCTTTAGGATAAAGCATAAGGTGTTTTTCAAATCCTCGATTAACAGTAAATCGAATCTCTTCCATACCACCCAATTGTTTGAGCAATGCACTCGGAAGCTTTAGTCTTCCTTTCGCATCCAACTTGCAATCATATTCGCCAGTTAATTGGTGCATTTTCGCTCACTCTCTTTTCGTTGAATCAAATATAGAACATAATCTCCCACATTCTCCCACTATTTAACACAAAAAGTAGAAAAAACATTAAATAATCTATCATCTGTATATGACTGTAAGCATATTGTTTACATATTATAAAAATATTGCTTATGTCGTACAGGAGATATTAGCCTCGTGTTCGTTACTATCTTTAGGTTGGAATATATGTAAGTGACTAATCAGTGGTCTACTAAACATACGATACAAATATATAATAAATTTATTTAATATGTAAGTGGCTGACGAATTTTAAGAGTCGGGAGTTGTTGTAGGTTTTCGAGGGTCGGTAGCCGTTGTTCGGAGTTCGAGGGTAGTTTTTGTTGGGTCGTTGATAGTACAATTCATCACTACTGAACTCACAGGCTTAACTGATTATCGAATTAACAGATTAACAATTTTACTGCACCATCTCAATGGCGAACAACTCTCCCCCACTAGAAACTAC
>JAHDGW010000207.1:5135-6042 GCA_020631635.1 Saprospiraceae bacterium | reverse complement strand
GCTACCGGTTTTACCACTTCTATTATTGACTATTTTTTCTAGGCTACTTACGTAGATCAGGCCATCTCCTTTCTCACCGGTATGTGCAGCCGTCTGTATTGCGCTGATAGCGGTATCTACAAAAGCCTCACTTAGTAATAATTCCAGTTTGATTCTTGCTATATAACCTACATCATATACGGTACCTCGATAGGATCTACTTTTACCTTTTTGATGCCCATACCCCTTAACTTCGTAGAACGTAAAAAAGTAAATTTCCTCGTTGGCAAGAGCTTCTTTGACATCATCAAACTTGGATGCTCGTACGATTGCTTCGATTTTTTTCATTTGTTTTGACTTATTTTACATCATAAAAGTAGATCGAATGAAAGATTACAAAAAGTCTAAAACGAGTGATTCTTTGTAATCCAAACGAATTATTTTATATACATCTTATTGTTTATCAATAACTTACACTCAACCTTATTGTCATGGCTATCTCAAGATCTGAAGATCTATTTTCTCTAATTAAGTCCTTAACTCGGTCAGATAAACGAGCTTTTAGACTTTATGTAGGAGGCTCTGGAGAGGAAAAGGATAAGATTTTTTTACAATTGTTCGATACGCTTGATCGATGTGCGGAGCTTAATGATAACGCCGTAAAAACCAAATTAGGGATAAAACAATCAAGCCAGTATGCAAATGCCAAAAGGCATCTTTATTCGAAAATACTGACGGTACTCAGGGTACTCAAAAAAGAGAAAAAATCTACAATCAAAATTAGAGAGTATATAGATTTTGCCTACGTACTCTATGATAAAGGCCTCTATATGCAGGCACTGAAAATATTATCAAAAGCAAAGAGTCATAAAGCACCATGCAGATTTTTCTATATTTCATCGATATTTAGAAAATGATACTCTGCAAA
>JAHDGW010000207.1:0-5125 GCA_020631635.1 Saprospiraceae bacterium | reverse complement strand
TTGCCTACTTACTCTATGATAAAGGCCTATATATGCAGGCACTTAAAATATTATCAAAATCAAAGAGTGATGCCATAAAGCACCATGCAGATTTTTCTCTCATTACCATCATCGAAATTGAGAAAATGATACACTGCAACCATATTACAAGAAGTAAAACAGATACGGTTGCCAATCTTATCAACCAAGCAGATCGTGCTGCCAAAAATCTCAGTAATCGTGTAGTATTGAGTAACCTGAGAATAACATTACTCAATGAATATATTACAAAAGGGCACATCCACTCTGAAGAAGAATTAGATGAATTACATCTATTCTTTGAAGAGCAATTGCAAGACATCAATCAAGAAGAACTAGATGAACTAGAGCAAGCATATCTGATACAATCATTTGTCTGGTATCACTATATATCGATGCAATTTGATCAATGCGCCCACTATGCTGAAAAATGGATCGAACTCTTCCATAACTCGAGTGAATTACGTGAACGAGATGCTAATCTTTATCTTAGAGGTTATCACTATCTCCTAAATTCCTTATACCACATCAAGGATGTAAACAAATTTTCTAAGTATCTACAAGAGCTTGATGAGTATCGGGAGTCAAACTATAGGTCATTCAGCCAGAATACTAAGATTATATCCTTTTTATATGTGCATATAGGTAGAATGAATTTACACTTTTTAAGAGGGAGCTTTAGCGCAGGGCTGCAAGATGTAGAACGTACATTGAAACGTATGAAGCGCTATAGTAGTTATTTAGATCTACATAAAGTCATGATTCTAAATTATAAAATTGCCTGGATGAACCTGGGTAGCGGTGACCCTAGAAAAGCAATGCATTACCTTCTTAAAATCATCAAAATAAGACATGAAGCCTTACGGGAAGATATCCAAACTTATACGCGACTCATGTATCTAATGGCAACATATGATAGCAAAGATTTTGAAAAACTAGATTCACGAGTTAAGCGGATGAAACGATATCTCAAAACTGTAAATGAGTCTAATAAAGTGCAATTATTGAGTTTTCAGTTATTCGTTGACTTAAATAAAACTCCACTTTATGAACATAAGCAAGTTCTCAAAAAATATGAGGCCCAGATATTCGACACCTCTACTCATGCCGAATCTAGAAGAGCATTGATATACTTAGATATACTTTCTTGGATCAAATCAAAAATAACGAGTAGGTCGATCCAAGAATTAAAGTCTGGCTAAAATCGTACTATACACGATATAAATCACCTACATCCTGGCAAGGGAAATTTCAACCCGTATTATGCATTGGATAAACTACCTGCCTCATTGGCAAGGCGGGCTGCGCCTATAAATATCTGCACATCAGTAGCTTCACCATTTTATCTTCTCTCTTCATAGCGGTTACGATAGCTATCGGAATGATTTTCAAATAGATTGATGATTTATTGCACCTTGAATTCAGCACCTTATACTCTTACTACAGAGTTTCTACTCATAATACGGCTTAGATACAAAAAAAGGCCTGCTCAATAAATTGAACAAGCCTTGTCTATAATGTTATCTTAAAAGTATTACTTCACTTTGTTGACAATTGCCTCAAATTCAGCTGGATGATTCATAGCAAGATCGGCCAATACTTTTCGATTTAGATCGATATTATTAGTCTTTAGCGCATGCATAAATCTTGAGTAAGACATACCGTGCTGTCTTGCACCTGCATTGATTCTAGTGATCCAGAGTCTTCTAAAGGCTCTTTTCTTATTACGTCTATCACGGTAAGCATAAGAAAGTGCTTTTTCCACAGCGTTTTTTGCTACTGTGTACACCTTACTTCTAGCACCGAAATAACCTTTGGCTAATTTTAAAATTCTTTTTCTTCTCGCTCGAGAAGCAACCGCATTTACAGAACGTGGCATAGTTTGTTGTTTTAGTCCATCTAAGGGGCAACAGCACTTATCCTTAGATCTCGTTAAAAAAATTAATTTACTTCATACATAAAAGGTCCTTTACTCTTCTCTCATCTGCAGGAGATACTAGAGTACTACCTTTTAGTCTTAACTTGGCTTTCTTGCTTTTCTTTCTCATGAGGTGAGACGTGTTAGCTTGAAACCTTTTAATCTTTCCAGACCCAGTTACTTTGAATCTCTTCTTTGCACTGGAATTGGTCTTCATCTTTGGCATAATACTGAACTCTTTTTCTTATAAGGTCGCAAAAGTAGGAATTAAAAAAGAGTATAACAACTATTGCCGCTATACTCTTTTTCTTTTCTTTATTTTTTGGGATGATTCCTATCCCTTTTTCTTCTTTTTAGGAGAAATCATCACGATCATACGCCGCCCTTCCATTTTCGGCAAGGCTTCCGCAGAACCTAATTCTTCAAGCTCTTGGAGAAACTTTAGAAGTAATAGTTCTCCTCTATCTTTAAAAACGATAGTACGTCCTCTAAAATGTACGTAAGCTTTTACTTTGGCGCCTTCTTCTAGAAACTTTTTTGCGTGACGTACTTTAAACTCAAAATCATGATCATCAGTATTAGGACCAAATCTGATTTCTTTAATAACCGTCTTAACAGTCTTAGCCTTGATTTCTTTTTCTTTCTTCTTCTTTTGATAAAGAAACTTCTTGTAGTCAATAATCCTACATACCGGAGGATCAGCCTTAGGACTTATTTCTACTAAGTCTAGACCTACCTCTTGTGCCCACTGATAGGCTTCACGAGTATTGTATACGTCTGGAGTAATAGTTTTTCCTACAGCTTCACTTATCCCTTCGAGGTCATCTCCTACCAGTCTAATTTTAGGAATTCTGATGTGTTCGTTGATTCTGTGTTGAGCTTCTTGAACTCTTGGTCTTCTGTGATTTTTTCTACGGAGTCGTGCCAAATGTGTTTGTTTTGTTTTAAATATGGTTTAAATATGAAAATAAAGTTAGAGTTATTGTAATTACTCTTCTACTATATCTTGTTTTTTAGGTTTTTTAGCTGTTGAGATTACAATACCATCCTTTTCCTTGTTCATATCAGCCTTAAGCTTAGTACCTTCTTCAGGATTATTGGTCAATATATATTCTGCCAGTGGATCCTCTACATACTTCTGTATAGCTCTATGTAATGGCCTCGCCCCAAATTGCGGATCGTAACCCTTCTCTGCTACAAACTTCTTAGCATCCTTACTTAATTGCAAAGAGAATTTCATACCATCGAGACGACTGAAAAGGCTCTCTAGAGTAATATCTATAATCTTGAAAATATCTTCTTGATCTAGACTATTAAAAATGACGATATCATCAATTCTATTTAAAAATTCAGGAGAGAAAGTCCTCTTTAGCGCATTTTGGATGACACCTTTGCTGTGCTCTTCTGATGATTCCTGTCGAGCTTTGGTAGCAAAACCGACACCTTGACCAAAGTCTTTAAGTTGCCTTACTCCAATATTAGAAGTCATGATGATTAGTGTATTCTTAAAGTCAACTTTCCTCCCTAATCCATCAGTCAATTGACCATCATCCAAAACTTGAAGCAAGATATTATATACATCTGGGTGAGCCTTTTCGATCTCATCCAGTAGGATCACGGCATAGGGTTTTCTTCTGACCTTTTCTGTAAGTTGACCTCCTTCTTCGTATCCGACATAGCCCGGAGGCGCTCCTATAAGTCGTGATATAGAGAACTTCTCCATATACTCTGTCATATCGATACGAATCAATGCGTCTTCGCTATCAAACATGTATTTGGCAAGAGATTTTGCCAATTCTGTTTTTCCTACTCCTGTAGGACCTAAAAAAATAAAGCTACCTATAGGTTTTGACGGATCTTTAAGTCCAACTCGATTTCGCTGAATGGCTTTGGTCACCTTAACAATGGCATCATCTTGACCGATAATCATTTTTTGAATATCATCTTTCATATGTACCAGCCGCGAGCTTTCAGATTGTGCGACTCTATTGACAGGGATACCAGTCATCATAGATACTACCTCGGCAATATGCTCACTGTCTACAGGATATCTTTTTGACTTTGACTCTTCCTCCCACTCAATTTTAGCAGAATCTAATTTCTTTATCAACTTGGATTCCTTATCCCTGAGGTCAGCAGCTAGTTCGTATTGTTGGCTTTTTACAGCTTGATTTTTTTGCTCTTTTACAATTTCTATCTGCTCTTCGAGCTCTTCAATAAATTTAGGTACATGTATATTTTTGAGATGTGTACGAGCACCAACCTCATCCAATACGTCAATAGCTTTGTCTGGGAAAAATCGATCACTTATATACCTCTCTGATAACTTAACACAAGCCTCTATAGCGTCTTGTGAGTACTCAACGTTATGAAAATCTTCATACTTTGGTTTTATATTTTCCAAAATATGAACTGTTTCCTCTGGTGAAGGTGGATCAATCAATACTTTTTGAAATCTTCTATCCAAGGCACCATCTTTTTCGATATGTTGGCGATACTCATCCAGGGTAGAAGCACCGATACATTGTAGCTCACCTCTTGCTAGTGCTGGCTTAAATATATTGCTAGCATCAAGAGAACCCGTAGCACCTCCAGCGCCTACAATCGTATGAATTTCATCGATGAATAAAATCACATCACGAGATTTTTCAAGCTCATTCATGATCGCTTTCATTCTTTCCTCAAATTGTCCTCTATATTTGGTACCAGCCACTAAGGCAGCCAAGTCCAACATGACGATACGCTTATTGAATAACGTACGGCTTACTCTCTTTTGATTTATGCGTAGCGCAAGCCCCTCTACCACAGCAGTCTTACCTACCCCAGGCTCACCTATAAGTATAGGATTATTTTTCTTTCTACGACTGAGTATCTGCGACACTCTTTCGATTTCAGTTTCTCTTCCTATTATAGGATCCAACTTACCTTCCTCTGCAAGTCTCGTTACATCTCTACCAAAGTTATCAAGCACCGGTGTCTTAGACCGAGTATTGCTTTTTTTACCTTGTTGAGAGGAACTGTCATTGTCATCATCTTGGATAGGTATATCACTATCCCCGGCCGCTTGAGAATAAAAATCACTAAAAGAAGTCTCTTGCTCCTGTTTTACGTAATCCAATTCATTTTTATAGCCATCGTAATCGACCTGCATCTTACCCAAAATCTTAGATGCCAAACTCTCCTTATGTT
>JAHDGW010000206.1 GCA_020631635.1 Saprospiraceae bacterium | reverse complement strand
CCTGATTTCTATAACAGGCAATAAATACAAAATTAAGATCAGGATTTTGGGCAAGGTTGGAGACATACTGAGCGATGTATCCACACTTGGAGGTGCCTGCGACAGTAATATGCTCTGGTTTTAAACCTTGCCTCATGAGTTGCTTGATTTGGTCGATAACGAGTAGAGCATACTCTTCCACATTGGTATTTCCTTCTCTGATTTGACTCAGTACTCGGAGTCCTGAATTTTCAAACTTTTGCAGTATTTTTTCATATTCAACGCTACCATGTTTAGGATGTATCTCGGTAAGACTATGCTGCTCCAAAAAATCGACTATGAAGAAATATCAGATGGCGTTCTGGCGGACTGTGCCCGCAGGAAAGAGAGAATAAAACAATACAAAATAGAAATCCGAATTTGATTAAATTACTCTCCATCTTTAAGTATTGCTGAATCATATAGCAATATATACAATATGGCATTAACGATTCTTTTGTTGCTAGTTACACTTAGCAAACTACCATGGGCCATCTTTTGTAATATTCAAAAACTTACCATTTTCTAAGCGGTAGGCACCTCCATATCCGACAAACCACAATCGATCGCTCTGATCTTTAAATATCTGAAAAACTACAGGGCCTTTATTATCTTCTATTTTTTCGTACGGTATGATCTCTGATCCATCATATTGGTAAAGATCATGTTGATTAGCAACGAACCAAATGTTGCCATCTTTATCTTCAGCAATACTGCCGATACCCTTACCAATTTCTATTTTTTGTTTTGTGATATGCTCAAACTGTTGATCATGAAGGCGATACAATCCGTCTTTTGCAGAGATCCAGAGATGACCATCTTTATCACGATAAATCTCACCAATGATGCTCGTGTTCATGTTTAAATAAGCCGATACATTAGTCAATTTTTCATGATTATAAGAAAACAGTCCTGCATTAGTACATATCCAGATAGCACCAGATGGATCTTGACTGATACTATGAATCATACGGGTACTTGAGATAGCAAGTGTAGTATCCACTTGCCCTTCTGGTAATGGGAATGGTTCAAATTGCTGTCCATTGAAAATACATACACCGTCAATAGTTCCTACCCAAATGTGTCCACGATGGTCAGACGCTATCGTCCAGACATCATTACTGATGAGGCCGTCTGACTCATAGTAGTTTGTCACGTGGGATCCATCTATACAGCTGATGCCATCGGTATGACCTACCCACAGCTTGCGGTTAGGATCTTCAGTGATTGACTTTATCGTCACATTATTTCCTGCCTCACTTTTGATATCATCGATTAGCTTGAGCGATTGGCCTTCTAACTTGAATAATCCATTTTGTGTCCCAAACCAAAATGTGCCCTGACTGTCCTGAAATACAAATCTTACGACTTCACTTATTTGTTTTTGAAGCTCTGTTCGTTGCGTTGCATTGGTTGCAAAGATATTCGTCCTAGGTGATTGCCTGGCAATATTACTTTGCTGATCTGATTGGCCTTGGCAGGATGATAGCAAAAGGGATATCGCAACCCATATGACTAGAGATCTTTTACCGAAAAATAAGCTTTTGAAAATCATACTGGCTAAAGGAGGATGTATTATACGGATTGTAGCTAATGTCATTTCTGTTTGAAGTATTCCAGCTAGTAGTTTATTGATTAGTTATGGTTTAGATATTTACTTAACCAAAAATATCCTTAAGACCATTGATCATAATGATCAGAGAGAAAATAAATGCGGCAGTCATGATGGCATTCGTCCATATTTTCTTGGAGGGTATACCCGTATTTTTTCTATTCCAAAGCACAAGAAAAATAAGCACTACTAGCGGTAGTCCAAAGACATTGAATACTTGCGTTATGATCTGACCTTTAATAGGATTAAAACCAAAGATCGGGACAGTCAAGGCTAAGATGCTAGCTATCGCTGTAATGACCTTAAACCTCTTAGAGCTTACATCTAGTTGACCTTGATTGTAGTCTCCAAGCATCAATGGTACGATCATCAAGCATGGGAATATACTGGATAAACCTGCACTCAAGGTTCCAATGAAAAATATGCTTACGGCAAATTTTCCGACGGATGGTTCAAGTGACTTGGACATGTCCAACACATGTGTAATCTCGTGACCTTGACCATATAGACTACCACTAGCCACTGCCATAATGGACCCACTTATGATAAATATCAAACAGGCCGCTAGGATAGAATCATTACGCTGTCTTTTGAAGTCATCCATAGTCCAGCCTTTACCTTGTATAAAGAGTGGACGAGATAGAAATGTTGCTGCTGCCATAGTGGTGCCTACAAATGCGGCAACCAAAATACCTGCCCCTTCTACATTTGGAAGTTTAGGGACTAAACCAAGTATAACATCTACAGGTTGAGGGAGTACAAAGAAGAGCGTAAATAAAAATGAAAGCCCCATCATAGAAACAAAAAAGACAAGTACTTTTTCAAATAAGCTATAGGTACCTTTTAGGAGTAGAGAATAAAAAATTCCAATTATTAAGACTGCTAGCCCAATGACAACAAAATACTTATGATCCTCTATACTAGGAAAACTGAGAGAAATGACCTCAAAGATAACATTGGAAGTAATACCCAAAATTCCAATAAGAGAATTCCATTGGCCGATGCCTACCATTGCGATTATGGCGATAGCCAGGATCTTACCCATGGGTAAATGCTTTTTGACAGCATATAATGCCGTCTCCTTGGTGTATAAATAATAGCTACCCGATACGTAGATCAATACTCCCGAGAATAGACAACTAAAGAATAATACCCATAGTAAATCCATACCAAAATCGTTACCCGCGACGATCATTGAGGTGACACTTCCTGTACCTATGGTATAACCTATTGCAAAAATACCTGGTCCAAAGGACAACAGAAATTTGATCAGCTTTTTCATTTCTCAGCTTATTTTGACATTACATATTATAAGACCCGCCATTGATGTCGAGCGTAGCTCCTGATATAAATCCATCATACTCTGATGCGAGATAGAGCACCGCTCTGGCTACGTCATCTGCATTACCTGCTCTATTGATGGGGATGCCCGATATGGTTTTAGCTGCTGATTCTTTTGTGGTATATGTATTGTGAAAGGCTGTACCCAAGATCAATCCAGGTGCAACGGCATTGACTCTTACGCCATGAGGTCCAAGTTCTGATGACAGGGCACGAGTAAATGTGAGAATAGCGCCCTTACTAGTAGAGTAGGCCAGTGATCCTGCATGCCCTCCCTTGCGACCGGCTAGCGATGCAAGATTCACGATGCTGCTGTGCTCATTTTTGATGAGATAAGGTGCTGCAGCTTTGGTGACATACATCATGGATGTAAGATTTATATCAAATACATTTTGCCAAAATTTTGACTCTATTTCATCTAGCTTTTTCCGTGCAACTAAGGAGCCAGCGTTATTGATCAAGATATCTAATCCTCCAAGAGCCGCTGCAGATTTTTGCACGATCGTAGTAGCTTCTTCTTCCTTGGTGAGGTCAGCTTGCACTGCAATAGATTTTTGACCTGAACCTATTGCCAATGTTGACAGTTTGTTTGCCTTTTCTGAACTAGAATAGTAGTGAATTGCTACATGAGCCCCACATGTGATCAATTGCCTCGTGATGGCTTCTCCTATACCTTGAGCACCAGCGGTGATCAATATTTTTTTGTTGCGTAGTTTTTGATTCATGCCATAAGTTACAAAGTTCGATATACTTGAGTTTCGAATGGTATAGAGAATTTTAATTCTATTATAGTCAATCAATGAACTTTACAGCTTTTATTTGGAAAAGACAATAACCAGAGTTCTTGATTGCATGATGTTCTATGGAGTAGTATTTTTTGATGGTCAATACTAGGACTCATACCGTATTGTCCGAACCAAGTTGAGAATTGAATTTACCGAATCGTACATAGTAAGATTTACGTTTTGGCAACTCTTACATTGCTATCAAAAAATCATGCTAAGAAAAGACTCTAGAAAATAATTCTATATCAATAGACTTAGATCAGTGCTGCACAACAATTTTTGAAATATGTACTACTCCTTTTCCTCCCGTAAGTTTGATAAAATACATTCCACTTTTGAGTGGCGACACATTTATAAATGATGCTGTAGTATTCTTGCTGATTCTATTAGAGTTAATAATTGAACCATTGGAGTTCATCAGTTCCATAACCTTAAAGGTAGTGGGATCATGATGTATACATACAATATCATCAGCTGGAATAGGAAAAACGCTTACATGGTTATTTGGCAATACTGACTCTAGGGATGTGCTGCTATCATTATTGGCAAAGGGGCCTACATCCTCAGCGGTTAAAGGTGCAAAATGAATGCTTGACATACTATAATGATCAGCACCAGGATTACTTAATAAAGGCCTTAGCTGTCCTTGGATATCTTCCGTGTCAAGATCGATCATGGACACATGGTCATACAAGGGAGTAGAAGAAGTAGTTTTCCATACAGAATCTACATCGTCAAACTCAATAAATGGATTTTCCTGTATGACTTCATCTTGATCAAATGTAGTTGTTGTAGCTCCCGATAGTATATCGGCAGTACCTGTCGGATACACGAGATTACTAATCCAAGAAATTCGGTCTCCTTGATCATTAGCAGGATCGACTATAGCCACTAGACTATTTTCTGACCCAACGATCATGTTATTGGCAATGATTATATCCTCTAGGTCTTTATTGTAATTACCATTATTATCAAAACCGATTTCGATACCTGCTCATTATCGACTAAAGTATTGTAAGCAATGGTCACCCTCTCGGCTCTAAAATGTTTGGATAGGTTGGAGCTTTGCCCATCGATGGCATCACCTAATGTAAGCGTGATCGGGGCATCCCATCGAGTACCGTTGAATCCTTGCATATAGTTGTTGATGATGAGATGGTCTTTACCATATATACGTATACCACCTGTATAGAGCGAAGACCCGGCCGGAGAAGTTCCTATGGGCTTTCCATCGCCCAAAAAATAATTAGACTCTACTCGATTTCTGTTTCCGTGTCGTAGTGATAATGTATCATAGCTTTTTCTAAAAGTATTGTGTCTGATAATATTGTCGCAGGACTTCACGGATACAATCTCAGGATCACCGTCACAATCCTCAAATAAATTGTGCTCGACCAATGTGTATCCACTGCTAAGAGACATTTCGCTTCAACCTATACGGATAGATTCTTGCTCATTGACTGCCCGCGGGCCATTGTTTTTAAAGTGATTGTGATCTATTCTGTCATACTGAGATTGATAATATACCTCATCGGAACCCGTATTATCAAATGAACCATCTATGGTGATGTAGTGCCCAGGAGTGGATTTATTTTGAAAAATATTATGATCTATACGGTTATGATGACTTGGGTACAGAAATGGATAAGTATTATCATTCCATACTCCTCCGATAAAAACCCATTTGATGGATTCTACAGTCTCTAACTCAAATACATTTCTTGTAATGCGAATGTGATTACTTCCTTCAAGTTTGATCAAAGTCTCTTCTCCTTGTGCATCGAATACAAAGCCCTCGATCGTAAGGTGAGCGGATTTACGGATGACAAATTGAGATTCCCCCGTTAAGATAACGCCACCTATTGTTTCTGCTTTAATAATTACGGGCTTATCAGCCGAAGCCTGCACCTCAAATGCCACTTCAAAATCATGATAATTTCCATCTTTGACTATAAACACTCCACCCTCTGTAGAGGCGTTGACGGCATCTGACAAATCATCAGCATCGCTAAACGTCTGTCCCTGGAGCTGAGTCACCGTTAAGAGAAGTATGAAGATGATATATTTGAGCGTAAGGGGCATATTATAAGAGATGATTGACAAGGTGGATGCTATTTTTCCTGTAAGAAAGATAACATAATTAAATAGCAAGTATTGTTTCGGTATGTGGCTTTGTAAATCCTCAATATTCTACTAAAGAGAAGCACATCATCGTACCAAAGTGAGATCTCCAGAATATTTGAGTATGGTCCCATTCTCTAAGCTTATGCTTACTAGATAGACAAA
>JAHDGW010000205.1 GCA_020631635.1 Saprospiraceae bacterium | reverse complement strand
CCTCAAACCAAGCCTTTATTTCAGGTACATCTTGTCGCAACTGAGGAAGTGCTGTTTTCAACGCTAATGGGCCCAAATGCTCGGCTAAGCCGTCTAAAACAATAGGTTTTGGAAAATTGAGTTTTGCCTTCACCAGATTTTCACCCACGATTTTACAGGTATGTTGATGGCGCTCAAGTGGTCCCACGTATATTCGATCAAAACTCTTACTCTCCTCAGCCAGATGCTTGCCCAAAAAATGACTTTGCTCTATTCCCTTCGGTGAAAGTTGATCATAATTATCAGAAAGATATGACGCCTGAGCGTGGCGAAAAAAGCTGATTTTTCCCATATACACGAAAGGTATTCATAATTTAGGAGAGCTTAAAACTAAATAACGCTTATGATTGGAAATCTTCCCTCTAAAAAGAAACAGTTTTATGGTATAAGTCATAAATTTCAAGAATACCTAGAGAAATATGGTCGTCGCTGCTCACTACCGTTGCAGTATGATGACATGTTTAGATTTTTTACTTCGGTACCCCTCAAAAATCATGATGGTGAAGAAACTCTTTGGGAAACAGTTTACTACGAAGAATCGGAAGCCAAAGAAATCAATGAAGCCTGCTGTGAAATATATGCCTTACTTAATACCGAGGGAGATCTGACTGTGATCGACCACTTGGAGGTGGATCGTATCGATTACTGTATGTTTGGAAATACACATCCATATAGAGTCCGTATCATCAATAGAATAAATGATAACTATGATCATTTTTATATCAAAAAAATTGATGCTTCTAGAGCTTACGGTTTGGAATTAGAACATATACTTTCTCCCAATCGTATATCATTTATGGTCGATGATAATACCATTATAGAAGAACATATCGCAGGTATACCTGGCGATACCTTTATGGTAGAAGACCTCAATGTTACCGATTTCGAAAAGATTAGAATCGCAAAAGAATTTGTCAAATTCAACGAGCGATGCTTTGCAAGGTTACTCGGTGATATGAGAGCCTACAACTATGTGATGGATATAACTCCAGACATAGAGGGGAGCCAATATAGGATAAGAGCTATTGACTTTGATCAACAATCATATGAGGGTAGAATGAATTTTTACAGGCCTCAATACTTTAAGGATAATAATGAGATCATTAAGCTGGGCTTCGATCATCTTACCTATGAGTCAGTCCGGCAATATCAACTCGAAGAGCGATCCAATATCGCCAGAAGAGCACGATCAGGAAAGAGAAGATTAAATAATCTGATCGCTTGTATGAAGTCAGATCGTATTTCATCAAAAGAAAAAATTTCTCAATTGTCTCAAGAATTAGCCCATCATCATAAATCAAATAAATTTAAGAATTGTCAATCCATGGGTGATCTGGTGCTTACCAATATCAAATTGCTACTAGATAAAGAATTTAAGCAAAGCATTGATATTTTCGAACTATGATCATCTATCGTGATTTATCCGCAGTTTCATTTATACAAATATTAGCTTGTTTCAATGAAGCTTTTGCTGATTATGCCATTCCGTTTCAAATGACCGAGTCCCAATTGAGATATATGCATAAGCGCAGAGGTATTGATTATGATCTTTCTTTTGGTGCATTTGACGGCGATAAAATGGTAGGATTTATCTTTAATTGTATCGGACAATGGAAAGATATAAAAACAGCATATGATACAGGCACTGGGGTCATACCGACATATCAGGGGCGAGGTATAAGCAAGGATTTATTTAGGTATACCCTAGATGCACTGGCAAGCAACGATGTAAAACAATATTTACTAGAAGTCTTATGCTCCAATAAGCCTGCCTATCACCTGTATCTCAATCAAGGATTTGAAGTTTCACGTACTTTTAACTGTTATAGTTTTAAAAAGCAGGATATCTTAAATATCACTCTCCAAGCCTTATCCAATGAATATTCTATAGTTCAATCTGATGAGCTGAGTCCTATTCTCAAGTCCACCCAATGGGACTATAGCAGTTCATGGCAAAATAGTATTACATCTCTCCATCGAGTAAAAAACCACATAAAGCTAGTACAGATTCTGTATCGGAAAAAAGCAATAGCCTTCGGCTATATAGAACCACATACTGGCGATATCCCACATATTGGAGTAATACCAGCTTATAGAAGGCAAGGTGTCGGCACTGCCATCTTATATGAGTTAGCTGTACTGAGTCATTCTTCCAATATGAAATACATCAACATCCCTCAGGATAAAGATAAGATTGGTGACTTGTTGAGCAGATTCGAGATCCCGCTGGGATTACAGCAATATGAAATGATACTGAGCTTGTAAGAGCACGTAATTATTTGGCTTTAAGCCTACGTTTAGTGGAAAAACAACTTATAAAAAGTGCAGTTTTATCCATATCAAAAAGCGGTATTTTAAGGATCTTTTCACTTAATTTTCATACATTCAGTAGATAAATAAATGCGCAATGAAATATTTAGGAAACTTACTATTTGCTATCGTCACTAGCTCTATATTACTCTTATCATGCGGTGAGCAAGTGCAAAAAGATACGGCACCAAAAGATCAGAAAAAGCAAGGTGTATATCCAGAATTACCAGGCTGGGCACATAACGCTACGATATATGAAGTAAACACTCGGCAATATACCGAGGAAGGAAATTTCGTAGCATTAGAATCACATATCCCTCGACTTAAAAATATGGGAATCGATATTTTATGGCTTATGCCGATACATCCCATCAGTGAACTAAAACGTAAGGCCAAGGGTGATCTACTTGTCAGTGATATAGAAGACCCTGAAGAACGTAAACTCTATTATGGTAGTCCGTATGCGGTAGCTGATTATAAAAAAGTAAATCCCGACTACGGAAGTATGGAAGATTTTAAATCGTTGCTCAAAGTGGTACATGATCAAGGGATGAGACTGATTATCGACTGGGTGCCTAACCATACAGGATGGGATCATCCATGGATTACCGCACATCCTGAGTGGTATACTCAAGATGAAAACGGAAATATAATAGATCCTATTGATTACAATACAGGAGAGTCATGGGGTTGGACTGATGTAGCTGATCTTAATTATGAGAATAAAGAAATGAGAGCAGAGATGCTTTCGGATATGAAATTTTGGTTAGATGAGGTAGGGATTGATGGATTCAGAGTGGATGTAGCTCATGGTATAGAGCAAAGTTTCTGGGATGAGATGAAAGCCAAATTTGAAGGAGAAGACATATTTATGCTAGCGGAGTCAGAGGTACCTAGTCATAGAAACTCTGGAGCTTATCATGCCGACTACGGCTGGAGTTTTCATCATATATTAAACGATATAGCTAAAGGCGAAAAAAACGTAGATAGTCTACGCGTTTGGTTAAATAAAAATAGGACTACCTACCAACGAGGATTTCATATGAATTTCACCTCTAATCATGATGAAAATACATGGGCAGGTACAGAAATGGATCGTATGGGTGATGCACATCAAGCATTAGCCGTATTGGTTTCTACTTTTGAGGGAATGCCTCTCGTATATACGGGGCAAGAGGAGCCTCTCACTAGACGACTTCCTTTTTTTACCAAAGAGGCCGTCGGCTTTAAGGATTATGCATACGAAGGATTTTATAAAACCCTATTTGATCTAAAGCACAAAAGCAAAGCTTTAGCTAATGGTAGTTATGGAGCTCCCGCAGAATTGCTTGGAAATGATGCTGATGTGCTGGCTTATATGAGATCAAAAGATAAAGACCAAGTATTGACTATTATCAATCTATCAGATACTCCTCAAAACTGGCAAGTACCGATTGACATCCATGGTATGAACAATATATTTGACAATAAGAACTTGCATGCACATACTGGAGATATCATATCCTTAGGTCCTTGGGAATATATCGTAGCATCTAACCATTGATTTTTTAGAGAATAATCCACCATGAAAAAGCAAAAACTAAGTTTTCTCAATATTTGGAATATGTCATTTGGATTTTTAGGAATTCAATTTGGATTTGCACTACAAGGAGGATTTATGTCTCGAATATTTCAATCCTTGGGAGCTGCAAAAGACGATATTCCTATGCTTTGGATATTTGCTCCACTAGCTGGCTTGATCGTGCAACCTATCATTGGATACCTAAGTGATCGAACTTGGCACCCTACATTTGGGCGTAGAAAACCATACTTCCTTATTGGGGCAGTTTTAGCTTCAGCAGCATTGATATTTATGCCACATTCTCCCGTGCTTTGGGTGGCTGTTGGCTGCTTATTGATACTAGACGCATCCATCAATATTAGTATGGAACCATTCAGAGCTCTTGTCGCAGATCTTTTACCTGAATCGCAGAGATCTTATGGCTTTGTAGTACAGACACTTATTATAGGTATAGGTACATGGGTAGCTAGTCAGTTACCATGGTTACTCAATAAAATTGGAGTGGCAAATGAGGCAGCCCCTAACGTATTGCCACTCAATATAAAAATTGCTTTTCTGATCGGTGGTATTGTATTCATAGCTAGTATTATATACACGGTAATGACTACCAAAGAGTATCCTCCTGAAGATATGAGTGCTTTTCTCAAAGAAAAAGAAGAAACCGCTGGTTTTCTAAATGGATTATCCGAGATATTTAGAAATATTGCTTCGATGCCAAAGACCATGGTCAAGCTTGGTGTTGTTCAGTTTTTTAGTTGGTTTGCATTCTTCACTATGTGGAGCATGGCGACACCAGCATTGACAGAGCATGTCTTCGGAGCACCAAAACCAGATGCTAAAATGATATCAGGTGAAGCTTTTAAGAATGCTGATTCTGCATACAATAGTGCAGCAGATCTAGTAGGCAGTGCTATGGGGACCTATGGCCTATCTTCGATGATATTTGCACTTATATTGACATTTATAGCCAGCAAGGTCATCATCAATCGAAAATGGGTACATATGTTAAGCTTGATCGCTGGAGGTATTGGATTTGTAATGATGCTCTACACAGATAATGCCTGGACACTTAATATCTGCTTTGCAATGATAGGTATCGCATGGGGAAGTATCTTATCTATGCCGTATGCCATGTTATCAAGTAGTATAGATCCCAAAAAAATGGGTATGTATATGGGCTTATTTAATATGTTTATTGTCATACCTCAAATATTTGCAGCCGTTGGGGGTATCAACTTTCTGTACAAAAATGTATTTGGCGAAGCAATCATTAACACTATGCTACTGGCAGGTACCTCGTTAATTATTGCCGGACTTGCCAATCTGCTAATCACTAATGAAAGAGCAATAAAATACCAAGGTGAAAGCGAATAATTTCAAAATCATACCATATCAAAAACACTATCGGAACCAACTAATACATTTATTTGACCTCTATCGTATATTCTACAAGCAGAAATCTGATATCAAAGGGGCCACTTTGTTTATATATGCTCGGCTAAAAAATAAAGATTCTGTCATTTTTCTATGTGTATTAGATGATAAGGCTATAGGATTTACTCAACTATATCCTACTCTATCATCCGTAAGTATGGAACGATATCATGTACTCAATGATCTATACGTAAGTCAGGAGTACCGAGGGTCTGGTGCTGCAACTGCGTTACTTCTATATTGCCAAGAATGGTCAAAACAGCACGGCTATAAAGGTTTGTCCCTAGAAACTGCGTCAGACAATCCTGCTCAAAAATTATATGAGAGATTAGGCTGGAGTCAAGACTCCCACTCACTACACTATTTTTGGACTGCATGATGTGATTCGTAAAGAGAAAGTACTTCTTCTATAGTTTTATACATAGGTTGATATTGTCTCCATGTATTTAGATCTACCCATACTGCTTTTACTATATCCTCTTCTAGTTGCGGAATCAGGTCTATATCATTACTCTCCATTTCATACCAAAAAGTCTTTTTAATCGCTCTTTTACCGAGATTTAATGTCACATAGGTATGTTTTGTGGTAATTATTTTATCTCCTAAACTTACATCCTTAAGGCCACACTCTTCTTTTACCTCTCTTACTGCGGCTTCTTCTTTAGTTTCACCTTTGTCGATTTTACCTTTTGGTAAATCCCAAGACCCTCTTCTGTAGATGAGTAATATTTGATCCTTTTGATTTTTGACA
>JAHDGW010000204.1 GCA_020631635.1 Saprospiraceae bacterium | reverse complement strand
AGAGAAAATTATAACATATCATTTTCAGGATATGTTATGAAGATAAAGTTGGTTTTTCGTTTTGTTTTGATGCGTCTGCTCTTCCCTAGGGCAGACGTTTTTTTATTGTTACCGATTTATAGGGCTTAAATATATTTCATTTAACAATTTTATATATACTGATTTTGGGTTATTGATTTCGATTAGGATTCAGAATATATTTAGTGGTATGAAAGTGTTGTTAGCTTGTTTAAAGGATTTTGTTGGTTTGATTTACCCGCAGTTATGTCTATGCTGTTTTGAAGATGCACCAGCTAAGGACAATTTATTTTGTCTTGAATGTGATTTCCACCTACCCCGTACAGATCAATTTTCTAATCCTCAGAATGACTTTAAGGAAAGATTGCTCGGTCGTATAGATATTAAGTATGCAGCTTCTTATCTGTATAATTATAAGTCATCTCGGGTACAGCAGATGCTGCATGCACTCAAGTATCAAGGTAAAAAAGAAATAGCCAATTTCATAGGAGAACAACTAGGTCATGCTATATCAAAAAATTGGATAGACGAACCACCTGAGCTTATGATTCCGGTTCCTTTACATACCAAAAAACAACACTGGAGAGGGTATAACCAAAGTGAAGAATTGGCTAATGGAATTTCAGAATCTACCGGCATACCGATAGTCAGTAATGCACTCCAGAAGATCATGAATAACGATTCTCAGACGGCAAAATCACGAGAGGAGAGATTACATAATGTTCAGCTCAGTTTTCAATCTAATATACATGCAGATCTCACTGATCGTCACGTATTACTCGTCGATGATGTCGTGACATCAGGTGCTACACTCGAAGCTTGTGCTCAACTTTGTATCAAGTCAGGTGCCAAAACTATCAGTATGACTACTTTAGCGATGGCCATGTAATGTTGTATATCCAAATCCACTATCTTAGTCTTTATGACTCATTCAATTCATTCAATATTTGCTCAAGAGTTTTTGAGTGAAATCAAATTTAGAATCTTTGAAGAAGGACTTAAACGTGTAGTCATTTGTCTTGATCAACTGTCAGAAGATCAGATATGGTGGAGACCCAATGACAATAGTAATGCAATAGGTAATCAAGTATTACATCTAGAGGGAAATCTCAGACAATACATCATGCACGGAGTAGGGAGGCACGATGACGTCCGCAATAGAGACCGTGAGTTCAATTTTTCTCAAAGCGATGTACATTCAAAGACTAGCTTGCAATATTTGATTGAGCAATTGACCAGAGACATCAATGATATACTAGACCATATATCGCCAGATGACTGGATGATAAAAAGGAATGTACAGTGCTATGAATTTACGGTGATCGGTATATTGATCCATGTCACCGAGCATCTATCATATCATGTCGGACAGATAACATACATAACTAAAATGCTCCTAGATCAGCAAGTAGGATACTATGAAGGGCTTGATTTGGGTTAAATTTGAATAAAGCAATGCGAATGCGTCAACAAACTCAATATGTTTTTAAGATAGGTGTTGGAATTTTAATGCTATTCATTTGGGGAATACAATCCTGTGGTCCTAGCACAGCCATTGAGCCGGGACATAAGGCACCTGAGATAGAGTCTACATTGATAGATGGTAATAAGTTTCAACTTTCTGACCTAAAGGGAGACTATGTATTGATTGATTTTTGGGCATCATGGTGTCCGCCATGTCTTAAAGAAGCACCACAGCTAGTGGCGTTACATCGCAGATATCAGAGTATTGAACTTCCAGAAGGTGCTGCATTTCACATCGTATCGATAGCACTTGAAAAAAATGATCGTAGCTGGGAACGTACCACAAAGCGACTAGGGATAGATTGGAAATATCAAATTGTGGACGAGACACGTTTCGTTGCCATGTCATCTATAGCGAGTGACTATGGGGTCACAGATATACCATCAAAATTCTTAATAGATCCAGAGGGTAATTTCGTATCTATTAGACCTAAAGTAAGTGAAGTAGATGCTTATCTGACATCTAAGTTAAAGTCGTGACATAATTTCATTTCTGTGCTACTGAAATAGACAATATGACTTAAAAAGTGCTTTGGCAAAAGAATTGATTATACGGTATTATACCAAATAGTATGACGATGTCTACAGAAGAAAAAGAGGTAAAACAAGAAACACAAGAAGATGCTCCAAAAGCTGATAAAGAAACTTCAAAAAAAAAGAGTAAGCGAAAGTCTAAGAAAGACGAGCAAGCTGAACAGATAGAAGAACTACAGGCTGAGCTAAGCGAGCAGAAAGATAAGTTCCTACGATTATTTGCTGAGTTTGACAACTTCAAAAAGCGAAGCATGAAAGAGCGTCTTGAACTCATGAAAACAGCAGCTCAAGAGACTATCTCATCATTGCTACCAGTATTAGACGATTTTGATAGAGCTAAAAAATATGCAGATGATGATAGTTCTGAGGAGCAATTTTCTGAAGGTGTAACTGCCGTATATAACAAACTACACGGTGCATTGAAAGCTAAAGGTCTTGAGACCATGGAGACTACAGGACAAGTATTTGATGCAGAGCTGCACAATGCTATCACGGAGATACCAGCTCCATCAGAAGATATGAAAGGAAAGATCATTGATACGGTAGAGACAGGTTATATTCTCAATGATAAAATCATTAGACATGCTAAGGTCGTAGTCGGCAAATAAGACTACCCACAAAACAAGCAACATGGCAAAAAGAGACTATTACGATGTACTCGGTGTAGATAAATCTGCGGACGAAAAGACGATCAAAAAAGCCTATCGTAAGGTGGCAATGAAGTATCACCCAGACCGTAACCCCGATAATAAAGAGGCAGAAGAAAAATTTAAAGAAGCGGCAGAAGCCTACGAAATACTCAGTGATCAAAATAAAAAGGCGAGGTACGATCGCTTTGGTCATGCAGGGGTAGATGGTAATGCTGGCGGAGGTTTTGGTGGCCGTGGAGGTATGTCGATGGATGATATCTTTAGCCAGTTTGGTGATATTTTTGGAGACGGGGGTAGTCCATTCGAAAGTTTCTTTGGTGGCGGCGGTGGACGCTCATCGAGGTCACGTGGTGGGCAGAAAGGTGCTGATCTTAGGATCAAAGTAGCCATGACACTAGAGGAGGTACTCTCTGGAGTATCTAAAAAGATAAAAGTCAAAAAACAAAAAACTTGTGGCTCATGTAGCGGTAGTGGTGCCAAAGATAAGGGCTCCGTATCTACCTGCGGCTCGTGTGGTGGTAGTGGCTATGTACGTCAGGTAAAATCTACTTTTCTAGGGCAGATGCAGACGACTACAGTATGCCCTACCTGTAATGGTTCTGGACAAAAGATTACGGCCAATTGTACAAGCTGCAGAGGAGAGGGTCGAGTATATGATAACGAAACTATGGATATCGAAATACCCGCAGGTGTAGAGGACGGCATGCGCCTATCTATGCGAGGCTATGGTAATTCTGGTAAAAATGGTGGACCTTCTGGTGATCTCATCATCAATGTAGAAGTCAAAAACCATGAGCACTTTAGCCGTGATGGCAAAAATATAGTCTACGATCTATTTCTCAACTTTGCGGATGCTGCACTTGGTATTCAAGCAGAGGTACCCACACTTACTGGAAAAGTAAAAATCCCTATACCAGCGGGTACTCAAGCAGGTAAGATTCTCAGATTGCGTGGTAAAGGGCTTCCTTCTGTACAAAGTTACGGTGAGGGCGACCTATTGGTCAATGTCAATATATGGACTCCCAAAAACCTAAATAAGGAAGAAACAGAGCTCCTAGAAAAAATGCGAGACATGCCTAATTTCAAACCTAACCCCGGTAAATCCGAAAAAGGATTCTTTGAGCGCATGAGAGACTATTTTCAGTAGGGATTAGTTGACTAGTTGTCGGTGGATTAGTTGTCAATCATATATGACATAGACATGTCTTGTTTAGCATCCGAACAGCTAGTATCTAAAATTCAATCAGAAAAACTCTACGTTCTCGTCTCGCAGCGAAGCGAGTAAATAGATATCTTATGAATTGTATTTCAATTTTGTAAGTAAAGGTTTTATCCCCGATCTATATCGGTAATTTTTTATTATAGATTTATACTCTGTTTTACAAGATTACTCGACTTCGCTCGCAATGAAAAGTATATGATGTTCATGAATGCCTATATGCATCTAGATACACAAATGGAAAAAACATACTTAGCAATTTAATACCTCCATGCTCTTAGTGATCTCTGTGGTTCCAAAGAAAAGAACAAGCTTCACTTAGAAAAACCTCTCTATGTTCTTCATGTCTCCATGGTTACAAAAAAGAACAAGCTTTACTAAAAAAAACTTCTCTGTGCCTTTAGTGATCTCTGTGGTTCAAAAAAAGAACAAGCTTCACTTAGAAAAACCTCTCTATGTTCTTCATGTCTCCATGGTTCCAAAAAAGAATAAGCTGTACTTAGAAAAACATCTCTGTGAACTTGGTGATCTCTGTGGTTTAAAAAAAGAACAAACTCTACTTAGAAAAACTCCTTTATGACCTCTATGCCTCCATGGTTATCCAATACCGTATCTTTGCAGCTATGAATTTATTCCGACTAGTAATATTTCTGATTGTGGCACTTATGATCGCCTGCCAAGAACCACCTTTCTACCAAGTCAATAAAGAGTTTACGGATCAAGTATGGACCTACAATGATCCACTAGAAAGTAGCTTCAATATCACAGATACTACACAGTTATACTATATAGACTTGGATGTAGTACATCACCGTGACTTTTCATTTCAGAACATCTATATCAAGATCACCACGAGCTTTCCAGATGGTAAGTCCGTAGATGATACCTTGCCACTAGAGCTCAAGGCTAAAAACTCTACTTGGAATGGCGATTGCTCGGGAGATTGGTGCAATGCCCATTTCAAATTAATAGATCGTACGGCATTCAGAGCCATAGGATTGCACAAGATTACGATAGAGCAGTATGGTAGACAAGATTCGCTGCGAGGAGTAAAATCTGTACAGTTATTGGTTAATGAAATAGAAGTGGACTAGTCACCCCAGCGACCTTTTCATCTCGACCTTGCGGAGAGATCTTTTAAATTGAAGTTCTTATAAATTAGTAGAAGATCTGGCGCATATAAATTATCACTGTTATTATCTCAAAATCAGTTCTTTCTATGTTTTTAAAAGATTACTCGACTACGCTCGTAAAGAAAAGACCTTTTCATCTCAACCTTGCGGAGAGATCTTTTAGATTGAAAACTCTCATATACTAATCAAGGATATGGTGTATATAAATTATCGGGACTTATATCTTAAGGCCTATCCTTTACTGTTTTAAAAGATTACTCGACTACGCTCGCAATGAAAAGCTTAAGTTATTAATGAAAACTTTTTTGAAAGTACATGCATCCGTAGTTCAAAAAAAAAGAACAAGCTGCACTTAGAAAAACTTCTCCGTGTTCTTAGTGATCTCTGTGGTTCAAAAAAAGAACAAGCTCTTCTTAGAAATCGCTCTATGCCTCCATGGTAGACAAAAAAAACCGCTACATGCATTATACACATAGCGGCTTAATATTATTTGTACTGATAATTCTTTCTACTTCAATATTACAACTCTCTGCTGCTCAATGTATTGATCTCCTTCTGTCAGGATCATCTGATATACACCTGGACTCAGACCTAGAGTCTTAGTATCTACGGTCTTGAGCGAGGTATCCATTGGGATATACTGTACGATGGCTCCTTTATGATCTACGATGGTGATATTCGTACGATTGCTAGTCTCATATCCAGTGATATCTACAGTGATACGATCCGTTGTAGGGTTAGGATAAGTCTGCATAGTGAATGCTCTACCCTCATATCGTAGTGATCGTACATGACTATACTCATAGCTTCCATCTTGATCTATCATTTTTAGGCGATAGTATACATCACCCTTGTGTTGCCTTGAAAAATCGGCAGCGCTATCATCATCATAGTTATATGATGTGCTAGCACTACTCAGATTCTGTGCTTGTACTTTTCCGATGGCTTCCCAGTCTTTACCATCACCACTACGCTCGATCTCAAAGTGAGAAGAGTTGATTTCCGTCGCCGTTTCCCAAGTTAACTCAGCTGCAGCGTCTCTTTTTTGAACGGTGAAGGTGGTTAGTTCTATGGGGAGCATGGTATTTTGAGGTGAAACTACCTGATTGAAGCCACCCGCAAC
>JAHDGW010000203.1 GCA_020631635.1 Saprospiraceae bacterium | reverse complement strand
GCCGTACCCGCTCTAAGCTCTGTCTCAAAGGGATAATAATATGTACGTACTCGCTCCCAATAATTAGAAAATGTATTCAGAGAGTTTAGATCCATCGCTCGACATCGATCATGATCTTCCATCACGGCTACCAGACTATTAAAATTTGGCTGTGATGTCAAGCCTGACATACTGCTCAGCGCAACATCTATGATATCTACGCCAGCGTCTATGGCCTTGAGGTATGTGGCGCTTTGTATCGAAGAGGTATCATGGGTATGTAAGTGTATAGGTAATGCGGTTTCTTTCTTTAGATTTTCGATCAGGTAACTGGCAGCTGATGGCCTTAGCAATCCCGCCATATCTTTGATTGCAAGCATATGAGCACCTGCATCCTCGAGTTTTTTAGCAAGATCAATGTAGTATGGCAAAGTATATTTACCTGTTTGATCCAATACGTGACCAGAGTAACAAATACAAGCTTCGGCAATACTATCCGTCTCTTCATTGATCACTTGGATAGAATACTTCATCGCTTCTACCCAGTTTAAAGAATCAAATACTCTAAACACATCAATCCCCATATCAGCGGCTTTCAGTATAAAAGCTCTAACCACATTATCTGGGTATGCCTTATACCCTACAGCATTAGATCCACGTAAAAGCATTTGCAAAAGCACATTTGGCATCTTTTCACGAAACTTTATAAGTCTATTCCATGGAGATTCTTTTAGAAATCTCATACTTACGTCAAAAGTTGCTCCTCCCCATACTTCCATTGAGAATAAATCATGACCATGTTGCTTGGCAAACGGCTCTGCCACTTGTAGCATATCATGCGTCCTCATACGGGTAGCTAATAATGATTGGTGAGCATCTCTAAAGGTAGTATCTGTGTATAGGATCTTGCTTTCGTTTTTGACCCAATCTACTAAACCATCACGACCTTTATCATGTAGGATGTTTTTTGTCCCGTATTGGTATTCGCTGTTTTTTACAGCGGGAATATTGGCTTTAATAAATTTAAAATCAGGGTCTACTTTCTTGATGTCAGGATTTCCGTTGACCGTACGATCTGCCAAAAATCGAATCATCTTGGTACCTCTATCCTTCCAGTTAGGCGGTGCCAATAGTTCAGGATGGTTGGCTATATAGTTGACCGTGATATTACCTTTTCTTAGATTTTCATCTTTCAGGATATTGATTAGAAAGGGAATGTTAGTTTTTACACCTCGTACTCTAAATTCTCTTAATGCTCTACCTAATCGATCAGCAGCATCACCCATACGATGACCCCATGCGGTGACCTTCACTAACATACTATCGAAAAATGGTGAAATGACAGAGCCTGCATATGCGTTACCTGCATCAAGGCGAATACCGAAGCCACTAGCGGACCTGTAAGCAATCAATCTACCATAATCTGGTTTGAATCCTTGAGATGGATCTTCGGTCGTGATCCGACATTGTATAGCATAGCCTCGATAGGATATATCTTCCTGCTTGCCGATGCCCAGTTTCTCCGCGTCAAGTCTGACACCTGCGGCTATCAATATTTGAGCCCTCACGATATCAATACCGGTGATTACTTCCGTGATCGTATGCTCAACTTGTATGCGAGTATTGACTTCAATGAAGTATATATTTTCATCATCATCTACTAAAAACTCTACGGTGCCCGCATTACGATAATTCACTTCTGAGCAAATTGCAACAGCATATTGATGGAGTTTGTCCCGAGTTTCTTGCTTAAGACCTACACTAGGAGCAACTTCAACTACTTTTTGAAATCTGCGCTGAACAGAACAATCTCGCTCAAATAAATGAACAATATTTCCATAATCATCACCTAAAATCTGTACTTCAAGGTGTTTAGGGTCATTGATATATTTTTCTACAAAAACACGTCCATCTCCAAAGGCTGTTGTCGCTTCTCGCGAGGCTTCTTGATGAAGCGTTTTCAGATCTTTTTCTTCTCTGACAACTCTCATTCCGCGACCACCACCACCCACAGCAGCTTTAATCATAACAGGAAAACCGATTTGATTGGCCAGACGACTTACTTCTTCATAGGTTTCTACGGGCTCCTCAGAGGCTTGTACGATAGGGACTCCCGCTCGTTTGGCAACTGTTTTGGCTGCTAATTTATCTCCTAACTGCTGCATACTTTCAGGAGTAGGACCTACCCAAAGTATACCAGCATCGATACATTTTGCGGCAAAACGCTCATTTTCACTTAAAAATCCATAGCCAGGATGAATGGCATCTACGTCATTATCTAAAGCCAACTGGATGATGGCATCCATATCTAAATAAGGCTTTAATGGATCATTGTCAGCTCCAACTTGAAAGGCTTGATCCGCCTTAGATCGATGAAGCGAAAACCTATCTTCATAGGTATAAATAGCAACTGTTTTTATTTTAAGTTCTGCAGCCGCTCTGAAAATTCGGATTGCAATTTCTCCTCTATTTGCAACCAAGAGTTTATTTATAATTCGTTTTGCCATTTTACCACTTTTGAATTATAAAATTAAGCTAAACCTTGGAAGAATATTTGATGATGAAGTATTAATTCATAAAACAATCGAAATTAGTTTTTATACTCTACTTGAAATCCATTTGATTATGGTGTTTTCGATCTCTTGATGTCCTGGTTCGAAAAGTAGCTCATGATAATAATCCTTGTATCTTAGAAATTCCTTGTCATCAGAAGAAGCATTCTCATAGAGAAGCTCTGCCCCTTGAGGCTCTGCTAGTTTATCTGCACTACCTTGTAATAATAAAAATGGTACTTTAATTTTATCAAATTGAGTCTGGACCCACTTCTGAGTTTTGATCATTTCTGCACCTGTCCTAGCATAAGCACCTTCATGATATATAAGTGGATCGGCGTCATAAGCTTTGACAACTTCAGGATCACGTGATACACCGCTAGAGTCTAGTTTTACTGTTTTGAGTTTAGGCATCAGCCAACTCATAAAGCCTGAAATTTTTTGTAAAAATGGTGATAAATCAGCAGGGATCATCACTGCAGGAGCTGAGAATATGACACCCTTTATAATCTGGTTATTTACATGATTGATCAAATAATTGACTACCACCAGTCCTCCCATGCTGTGACACAAAATGATCAACGGCAAACTAGGATCTATCTCACTGATTACAATTTCCAAATCATCGACATAGTCTGAAAACCGATCAACATATGCTTTTCGACCTTCTGATTTGCCATGTCCCTGATGGTCATAAGCATAAGTATTGTATCCTTTCATTCTTAACTTTTCTAAAAATGAATCGTATCGTTCACTATGCTCAGCGTAACCATGTACAAGAAGAACATTTGCCTTCGCATTATCTACTGCTTTCACTTCTTGATAAAGTTTAAGACCATTTTTGGCTGTGATCATAGTTAATCTTTTTTTCAAGATACGACTTCTGTAAAATTGCAAAAACCTATAAGCTTGCTTTCTTTGAAATTATGGAAAGAATGGTCGGCAACATCATTCTTAATCTTTTTTAATATCAAAGAAATACTAACTAGAGGTCTCGAGCTTCAAGTTGAAGTATGTATCGCATTATTGAAACGCTCTGACACCATCTTTATCTCGCCAAAATAGTTTATATTTAGTATGTTTTGGCGAACTAAAAGAAAAGTAATTTAAATGCTCGTAGCTGGTAGACATGATGAAACTCGGATAATGGAATGGCAACATGATCGCCGAGGTTCACAGTTTTTAGCCATGTATGGTCGTAGGAGAGTGGGAAAAACCTACTTGATCAGACAAGTGTATAAAAAGGACACCGCCTTTGCATGTACAGGCTTGAAGGATGGAGATAAGGAAGATCAAATCCTTAACTTCTATTTGGCGCTACAGCAGAAAACAAAGAAAGTAATACCTCCACCAAAAACATGGATGCAGGCCTTCACGTTATTGGAAAAATATTTAGAAACTGTAAAGCCAAGAAAAGGAAAAAAGAAAGTAGTCTTTATAGATGAAATACCATGGATGGATACTAAGCGATCTGGATTTATGCCTGCATTCACAAGGTTTTGGAATAACTACTGCGATCAACAAACAGATATCATACTAGTCATATGTGGATCAGCAGCTACTTGGATCATCAATAAGGTAGTCAAGAATAAAGGAGGGCTACACAATAGGATCACCCAAGCGATCAACCTACAGCCCTTTGAGTTATCAAAAGTCAAAGAGATGCTAGCGCTGCAGAAAGTAAAGCTGAGCAATCGGGATTTATTTCAACTACACATGTGTATCGGAGGTATACCCTACTACATCAGTCAGATTAAACCAGGGCAGGGTTTGCCCCAGATATTAGATGATCTATATTTTGGTAAAAAAGCAGCACTAAAAGATGAGTTTCAGAACCTATATGAATCACTATTTGATAATTACCAAGATCATATTAAGATCACAAAAGAACTTTCTAAAATCAATAAAGGCCTCTCCCGAAAAGCGCTGATCAAAGCGACAGGTCTAGCTTCTGGAGGTGGATTATCTCAAACACTAGAAGAGCTAACCAAATGTGGATTCGTGTCAGAAACCGACGATGCCGATAAAATCAAATCTGGAAAACTATATCGACTTACTGATGAGTACACTATATTCTACTATAAATTTTTGGAGAAAAGATCCAACATAAATAACGGAGCGATGCTATTCAATAGTCAAAGATTTAAGATCTGGGCGGGATTTGCATTTGAAAACTTCTGTATCAAATACCATCAGTCCATCATGAAAGCAATGGATGTAAAAGGAGTCGCCTATAAGGCCTATTCTTTCATTGATAGAGGATCAGAATTAAGTACTGGTGCTCAAATCGATCTTGTCTTAGACAGAAATGATGGTGTGGTAAATATATGCGAGATCAAATGGAGAGATCATCAATATAAAATGACCAAAAAAGAAGCTGAAAACCTACAACTAAAAGTGGCCAGTTATAGACGAAAAACTAAAACTAAAAAATCGATATTCACAACACTGATTACCTCTCACGGAAGTGATAAAAACATGCATTACTTAAGTGCAGTCACTAATGAGATTCTGTTGGATGAACTGATCTAATCTTTTTGAAGTTATCGACTCTTCAAAACTATAAATACTCAGAAGCTTGCTTTCTTTGTGAAAGTGAAAGTAAAAATCAGTATTATCATGCCTTTTAAGAACCAAGCGAAGTATCTCGAGGAGACTTTAGATTCCATATTGGCACAAAGCTTCTCTGATTGGGAATTGTTAGCTGTAGATGATCACAGTACGGATACCAGTGCTGAAATTGTCAATGCCTTTAGCACTCAAAATTCTAGAATCAAGCTCATTAAGAATCGGAAACACGGAGTCATCGAAGCCCTAAAGTTAGGTTATGAAGAGACCACTGGACGATATATCACTAGAATGGATGCCGATGATCTCATGACTCCAAATCGTTTAGAGCTCATGGTAAGAGACCTAAAAGAGTATGGACTAGGCCATCTTGCACTGGGTCAAGTCCATTACTTCAAAGATGAGGGAGAAATTGGTGATGGCTATAAAAAGTATCAAAATTGGCTCAATCATCATATCTCAAATGGTACTTGCTGGGAAGATCTCTATAGGGAATGTGTCATCCCATCACCCTGTTGGATGCTACATCGCGAAGATTTTAATCGAATAGGTGCATTCAATTCAGACACTTACCCTGAAGATTATGACCTCTGCTTCAGGATGTATCAAGGTGGTTTGAAATGTATACCTCAATCTGAAGTGCTATTGCATTGGAGAGATCATTCTGTTCGTTCTTCACGTACTCTAGATTTGTATTCTGATAATCGATTTTTAGATTTGAAAATCCATTATTTTCTCAAATTGCATCACGATTCCACCAAGCAACTTATACTTTGGGGAGCTGGTAAAAAGGGAAAAGCTATTGCTCAATTACTCCTTGATCGGAATATCAAATTCACCTGGATTACAGATAATGTAAAGAAGATTGGGCGAGATATTTATAGGACGATTCTTCAAGGCTCAAGAGATGTAGACTTCGAATGCTCTCAAGTTATTTTGAGTGTTGCTGGAGTTGAGGATCAGGTGGATATTCAGGGTCGATTAGCTTCTTTTGAGACAGTTGAGAGGTTTTGGTTCTGTTGAGATAAAAATACCATATTGTTATTTAGAAGCTGAATCAATGACATCAATATTCATTTCTTCTACCATTTCTCTCATTCCATAAAAATCGATCGCCTTTTGCTTAAGTGGATTTGTACTCCATTCACTCCATTCATTTGTG
>JAHDGW010000202.1 GCA_020631635.1 Saprospiraceae bacterium | reverse complement strand
TTTCTTTTTACTTCTGATCATAATATCAGCTTGTTCTCCTGAAGAGCAGAATCAAGATGAAAACTGTCTCATATACAGGTCCTGCATAGGAAGCTACGAAGGAAGGTATTGTACCAATGGATACAAATATGGCGAAAACGCAGTGTATAGTCAACACGGAGTAGATGTTCCAGGACCTTATCTACCTGGCAGCATAGTTAAGTATAGTTTTCAAACATCGGGGATATATCCTACACAATTATTTGGTGACTTTGAAAGTACTTCATTTGACCAGATCGGCAACTTTGCTAAACCATTAATTAGAGAAGCTTTACAGGAGTGGGCTTCTCATATAGATATAATTTTTGAGGAAACTCAAGATCAACAACAAAGTGATCTAAAACTAATATGCGCTGACATCCATGATAAAGCAGGTATCGGCTGGCTTAGTTGTGCCGACAACTGTGAAAAACCTGTGGGTTATCTTTTCGTAAAAAACAAGACTATTGATGAGGGTCACTTTTATTCCTTGGTTCTACACGAAATCGGTCATGTTTTAGGCTTATGTCATTCTAATCCCAGTAATATTATGTCTCATACCTCATCTGTCTACGATCATGATCATTTGCAACCCGGAGATATTGAGGGCATTATTTCTATCTATGGGCCAAAATAATGGATCATCTCTAATTTTACGTGACTTTACTAGAGATAGAACCAACTCAGAGATTGAGCTATTCTCTGAATGAATTATCTAATGGCGTATATTTTAGTACCCATGAGCAATAAATAAAGAACAGCTTGATCCTACCAAGTATAGTTCTACATTGTGTTTATTATTGAATCTAAAATTGGCATTATAGGAATGAACTACCTCCTCGGTAAGGTGAATCACAACCATATATTGCATTGAATCAAAAAGAATCTACAACGTATGAATTCTCACTGTCGGGATTCAATAAGTAACCTAGAGACTATAAGTAATTTAAGGCCCTGACTTAATGCACTTTAAGCACTTATTACTAGGTAGTGATGTATTATCCGATTTGAACCAAATTATAATTTTTTATTTAATATTAGAACTGCCATGCAGCGTTTGACATGGTCTATGGTAATAGATAGGCGACAAACAATTTTGACAATAAGTGAGGCCCACAGTCATTTTACAAATTATACACAACATTATGAAATATATTTACCTCCTATTCACAGTTACTTTATTATGCATATACTCTTGCAACACTGACAATTATGACTACACAGAAGACATTGCCGACCCATATGTGACCGATACTATAGATGTAGATAATATTCTGGCCTATACCATACCGGATAACGACACTTACCTAGAAGACGGAAGAGTGTTAGAGTACCTACCAGAAGGCGGCCTTACCAACTGGGTCATCGCCAGCTCTGAAGTAGATGTTACCTGTGCCAATAATGGTATAAGTACTAGCTTTAGTGGCAGTGAGTATTTTCAGTTTACCTTCTATGACAATTTTGGTGAACCAGTCATCTTTAACGCTAGTTTTACTGGATATTTTGATAATGAACTCAAGACCGTAAGTATGAATTTAAATCCTGCTTGCCCAGCCGAACAGACCATTATCAATTATGAAATAACAGGAGATCGTATGAGTGGCACCATTACTGGAGAGTACTTTTATCTAGCAGACGATCTGATAGAACCCTTTATATCTTGCGAAAACTTCATAAGTACAGGTATTGTAGATATAACTTTTGATTTACCACTACAAGATTGCCAATAGTAGCTAGTGAAAAAAAAGATAGATATAAAAGCCTGTATTAGGCAAGAGGCACAAGCCTGCAAATTATTCTATGAAACCTATCTACCTTACTTGCTTACTATAGTACGTAGGTACGGTATTACAGCCCATGACGAAGCTGATTACATACAGGAGATCTATGTAGAATTGTTCAGCAGTTTAGAAAAGTATAATGACAAACGAGGTGCATTATCTACTTGGATAAGGACCATTGCTGTACGAAAAATACTAAATCTTAAACGGAGCAAACATAACTCCAAGGTGGTAGCGTTAGAAGATTACCTAGAGCATAAAGAAGTAAGTATATCCTATGATCGGTACGATGCGGAATACCTACTTAAAGCCATCAAATCGTTGCCCTTGGGATATCGCAATGTGTTTAATCTATATGAGATAGATGGTTTTTCTCACAAAGAAATCAGTGAAATGCTTCAGATCTCTACGAGTAGCTCTCGCTCCCAGTTAACTAGAGCTAAAAAAGCTTTGATAACTATACTACATCCAACTCAAAAAAGTATGGAATTATGAATAAGGAACTCCATGATAAATTAAATAGCCTTAATCCTGTTGAAAACAATGATAATCTGTCGTGGGATAATGTAGGCGATAACATCCTGCGAGAAGTCTCCAATCGCAAAAAAAAGAAGCGACGTAAAATACTATTCTGGTGGATAGGTTCTTTAGGCTTGATACTTTTTGGAAGTATATCCTATTTCAGTATTGTCGATCAATCAAAATACCCTGCTACCATAGAATCGCAAAATATCCCTTATTCCAAGGATATGAGAACCGCTACCCACAATTCACCTAACGTATCCAATAAGAGCTTAAAAAGCAAAGATTCTTTTGATGATCCGTCGAGGGTAGTAGATATAAATTATCCTGTATCAACAGAGACTTCTAGAGACCTTAGCACATCACAAGCTATGGTCAAAGTAACAGAAAGCTCAGTACAAATAATTCAATCTAAGACCAGCCGAGAATATGACTATCTAGATACAGGCGATACCAATACTACCCTGACTTCGCCGCTAAACGATACATCATATACCGAGGGCCTTTGGTCAGAAGATCTATTACAGAACCAAAATCTCATCGTAACCAATACTGAGGATGATATATCAATAACAAATCCTATAACTACAAGTAGAGAAGAAATAATTATCGATTATTTAGAATATAAAATGGCACTCCAGGTTGGATTATCAGATCTCCAGATTCGATCTCTTCCAAGCGATATAATCCTTATTGACCGTGCAAGACCGAATATGCAAAAACATCGGATCACCTTGTTTGGAGGGGCTACTTTATCTGACATACAAGACCATTATACGAATGCCTCGTCTCTTGTAGGTAGCTTTTCTGGTATAGATTATAATTATCTTATCAATCGTCATCTTAATATTAGTGTTGGTTTACAGCAGGAACAATACCGCTTTCGTACCCAATTTATTAGTATGAATCCGCAACTGGTTTATTCACCCGGTACTGTAGAGACCGTATATCAGCTCAATGGTCAACCAGAACTTACCATCGAAACAGACTCTATCCCAGGTGTCCGAATACGGAGATTTTCTCATTATAATACGGTGAATCTTACAACAATACCTCTTTCAGTAGGTACTAAAAAAAGAGATTTATAATATTAACCTACATGCAGAGGTTGGCATAGATTTTTTAATACGCCAAGGTAGCGATGGTATAATATCTAACTCATCTCTTGATCTATTTCCTTATGAGCAAGCTGAATGGTCTTTCGTACGTCCTCACATTTCTGTAGGCATGAGTTATCCACTTAGTCAAAAATTCGATATCAATATGGATATCACCAGTAGTCAAGCCGCAGGAGATACCAAAGAAGGAACTAGTTCCAACTGGATGCATCGTATAGGTATAGGTGTGGGATATAGATGGTGATGGATCTAAAAACACATGAATAAAGTTTATACCTCTCATACAATACAATGTTGCACATCTCATACGACCTAATACCAGTATCTGCGTTGGATTATACCAGCTATGAGTCTGTAGTAGCAAAGGCTATGTCCGTTGTAGTTTTAGCCTCGACCTGCTTTGATGTGAGGAGAATTGAATCTAGTTGATTAGCCCATCTTATACATTTTATAGCGCAATTGATGAACTCAATTAAAAATAAGTGTAAAAGAAATGTAACCACTTGGTTTCCAAGATTCAGCTCTTTTGGAGTTTCATGACTTTGGATAAACGAGGAAAAAAGTACCCATAGCTACAAGATGACAGATATTCTATCAGACCTTAACCCTAAAAAATGGTAAAGTCTGCTGATATAAAGAACACCTTAGCATATATTCAGTTAGTTTAGTACTATCCCGTCATTTTCAAAATCTTAGAGATGTTAAACACAGAACTATAATGCGCTGGTGCTTTTTGAGCATAGCAGTACTTGTATATACCACGGGTAATATTTTTTCACAAGAAGTATTGAGGACTGGTAATGATCTCTCCGTAGAGGATCTAGTGTCGGACGTATTTATACGCGGCAATTGTAAAAATGTAAGTAATATCAGCTCTCTAAGAAATACTAATCTGAGCATCGGACAGTTTTACAATGGAGAAGGTATCTTAGGATTTAATGACGGTATTATATTATCAACAGGTGACATCAGTCTTGCAGAGGGCCTAATCAATCCCTGATGCTACTTTTTCATTTAACAACTTAAGTACTGACCCTGATCTTGATATTTTAGCCACGGATACACTCTTTGATATCACTGGTATTGAGTTTGACTTTGTTCCTATAGATAATAGAGTAAGTTTTAGATATGTCTTCGCATCGGAGGAATATTGCGAATTTGTCGGTACATCTTTCAATGATGTATTTGGTTTTTTCGTGAGTGGTCCCGGCATCAATGGCCCATTTGAAAATAATGCGATCAACGTAGCGACTATAGAAGGAACTAATACCAATGTCAGTATCAACAATGTAAATCATCTTATGAACGAAGCATTTTACATCAATAATGCGACAACTGATGATGTACAAAACTGTAACATTAACTTTAATAACAGCTTTCAAGATTTCATAGAATATGACGGTTTTACAGTGGCGCTCAGAGCCTCTTTTGATGTGATCCCTTGTGAGACTTATCACATTAGATTGATAATAGGAGATGTGGGAGACCCCATCTTAGATTCTGCGGTTTTCTTAGAGAGTAAGAGCTTCAATTTGGGTGAGAAAGTCATTGTTACCGCCGAGGTTCCCAATAGAGAGGAGCCGATCGCCTATGAGTCATGTGTGGATGGTCAGATTGTATTTACCCGGAGCGACTTACTCGGTCTCAATGAGGATTGTACCGTAAATTATATCATCGACCCTCTGAGTACAGCTTTGAATGGTATTGATTTTGAAAATATCCCTTTAAGTATTACCATTCCTGCAGGAGATACGAGTTTATACTTCCCATCAATGTGATCGATGATAATATTCTAGAGGGGCCAGAGAGCTTTAATTTATTGCTAGAATATCCTTGCGATTGCCTAGACCAAGGATCTAGCGAACTAAGCATCACAGAATCTCCGAACCTAGAGCTTATGAACGATAGCATCTCGGTTTGCGCAGATGAGCCATTTTATCTAGTCCCTGAAATCATCTCTGGTCTCTCCCCTTTTGAGTATGCATGGGAAAATGGTGCAACATCTGATAGTATAGAGCTCATAGTTTCAGAGGCTTCGTCTCAGATGGTAACTATTACTGATTTCTGTGGAGCTACAGACTTAGTTTCTATAAACATTGGTATCCAAAGTACTCCTATGGCTACAATATCAGGTCGCTACTCTACTTGTGATCTTCCCGATCTAGATATCCCGATATCACTAGAAGGTAATCCACCTTGGTCATTGACCTATGGCATCAATGGAATTGAACAAGAAACAATCAATAATATCGCGGCGTCGCCCTACTTACTCAGAGCTACAGAAGAAGGTACTTATAGTCTTCTTACTTTTTCGGATGCCTATTGTACAGGTATACCACTAGGCAATGCAGAGGTCGTCAGCCCATTTGAAATTGAGGTGGACATAGTCTCCCCCACCTGTTTCAATTCTGAAGATGGAAGCATAAGCATCACTGAGCTCCAAGCCAAGAAACCTATCACCATAGACTGGAATTCCCCTAACCAAAATGAAAATAATATTGAGGCTCTACAAGAAGGAGTTTATGCGCTCACCATTACTGACGGAGATGGATGCACCCTAGAGCAAGAATTTGAGCTATCGGCAAGCACTGAAGATATAAGAACGTGTATACCCATTTATATTCCAAATGTATTTTCTCCCAATGCCGATGGCGTAAATGAAGTTTTTACGATATTTTTGGGTGAGGATAGCGGAGTGAAAGAAATCAATTCTTTAAAAGTTTTTAGCAGATGGGGAGAGTTAATTTATCAGCATGATAATACCTTACCAAGTGATCTTTTAGGATGGGATGGCACTTATCGAGGAGAAGCCTTAAACCCCAA
>JAHDGW010000201.1 GCA_020631635.1 Saprospiraceae bacterium | reverse complement strand
TTGTCGACAAGAAATCATGAATCATTTCTACGTCTAACAACTGTTTTTCGGTAGAAATTCGGTATTTGTTTTCCAATTCTTTTCCTTTTGGTTAGTTGGAATCATGTAGAAACGGATGCGCCAACGCAGCCGGCCTTAGCCAGTTGACGGTGACGCTGTATTCGCCGCATTTTATTTTAATGATGGAATATTTAAAATACTATAGCACATATCCAATTCATTATGCTGCTTTTCAATATATTTATGTATTGAGGCATAATATGACCTCCACAATAAAGATTGACTTAAATTCAAAGCGTTACAATATCGAACATCTTCATGTAGCTCATACCAATACTTGCCATAATAATTTGAAAGTATAAAGTCTATAGTGAGCAGTATATCTAAAGGCGGAACAGGAATCCTAGGTGAGTCTACTAACAGCATTGTACCATAGTTAAAATCAGTATTATCAGTCATAAGTTTACCACCAAACTGCATATGATAAAGTGGGTGTGGAAAAGTTGAATTTTCTCCTAAAGTACTTATATCTCTATCTAGATGCCAAGAATTATAAACAATATTTTCCCCGTCTATGCCCGATAAAGAAATATTTACAATAAGTTCTTCAAAAGGATCAAGAACTTCATTATTGGGTAGCTTATAAATATATGAACTATTCAGAGTCAATTCAAGACCAATATTAAGATCTACACTTACCGGTTTTATTTTTCTAAGTTTTTTATCTGGATCGATTTTTTCAAAAATCAAATCTTCGAGTACCGTTGAGGTTTTAGAGGTATCTGTATTTAGACCATAAGCTAATCTGTTTGCAGCTTCTATTAGATTAGAAGTATCTCTTACTATACCAAAATCGCTTAATTTATCGGTAACATATCTGATACCGTTAGCAATCTCATTTACCAACTTCCTTTGATCTTGAGGTGTCAACTATTATCCTTTTTAAATTTTTCGAATTTAGCATGGTCTAGCTCATCTATTCTTATGCCTTGTGTACGATCCTCCCTTTTTAAGATTGCATCAAAGGAAATATATCGATTTTCTTGCCAAGGTAGCTTATGAGGATTACTAACTATAAAAGAATCTAATTGAGAAACGGGTTTATTAGTAGCCACACAATTATACCAATAAAATCCTTTTGGCGAACTCTCACTAGGATCTATAGGCTTTAAACCATATTCCGGATAAGCATCATTGATTATCTTAACCCTCTGCGTCGATGATAATTTTCTAAGCGAACCGTGCTTAGCAAAAACGTCTGTCCACCACTTCTGCAACAAATACATGCTATATATATCCCACCCCTCGCTGAATACGCCCTTATACTTTAAATCGATTAAAACTTTTTCAGCAAATTTTGTCCAATTTTCTGAATTAGAGATTTTAACACCAAGCCTAGTTGCTAAAAGATCACTCGTAATAAATGGACCTGGAATTCTAATTATGTGATCTAAGATATATCGTGCAACATCATGAACTGTAGGTTTAAAATTAGAATCAAAATAGGAAAACACTCTAGGGTCCATAGTGATTTCATCGTCTTCTATTGACAGGCAACAAGCAATATTTATTAAACTTCCATTGTAACATTTTCCAATTCTACAATAGCCATTTGACAAAGCAACTAGTTTCATTTTAATACTTCTTGCATTATCAACAATTTTAGTTTTAACGACTTTAAAATCGAATAAATCTTTAGGTGTTGAGTCACGGCTAAAGCCAGAATTATTTAGATTCTGGTCTGTGGACCATAAAACTATTGGAATATCTGCAAGTATTGAATCGCTAGCTTCAACTCTAATCTTTTGAGCTATTTCTTGTGCACGGTATTGTGCTTTTATTTTCCTATCTCTATCCCACATTACCATTTCATCAAGTCTGAGATCTAGAATTACGCCATCGTATTGTTCTTCTCTTAACAATAAAACCATTTCATCCCATGGCCTAGGGCTAAGGTGATCAATTACTAAGTCTCCGTCAGTATCAACAGTAGTTATTGCATCTACATAGCTTTTAACAGCTGCGGGAGGCTCATCATCAAAATACAGGTATCTCATAAATTCAAGTTGACATTTTAGGTATTAAAATATTAAATCTGGTAGAAAACCCTTTATCTGGCTCTACAACTTCAATAGTACCTCCATACGAATTTAAGGTATCTCGAACGATTTTCAATCCCAACCCAAGGCCTGACTGATCATCACGATATTTATCTGATCGGTTAGTAGAGGAGATTGTAATAAATGGCTCGAAAATATCACCAGATAGATTTTCAGAAATCCCATCACCGTTATCCTGGAATGAAAGTAAAAGGTTATTTTTTTTCGAACTTACAGTAATTAAGATTTCACCTTCAACTCCAGCCCTTTTTATAGCCTTGATAGAATTTGAGTAAAGGTTAGATAAAATTGATGACCATTCGGATTCGTGCATCTCTTTTGTAAACAAATCAAATCCTTTTACCTGGCTATCAATTTTTACTCCCCTTTGTAATGCCAAAGGTTTTGTACTTGTTACAAATCTATGAACTACTTCCCCTAATTCAATAGGCTTTAATTCTCTTACGATATTTTCTCTGATAGTTTGACTAAAATAGTCAATATAGCTAACAAATCTTTTCGTATTGAGATCAAGAGCATCAATATATTCCTCTAACTCCTCATTATTTTTCGCTAACCTCTTAAGGTGAAATACATTGGCATTAATAATTCCTATAGTTTGATGTATTTCGTGTATAAATTCACTTACAGTTATACCAGTACTAGCGAGTACTCTGAGCATTGCATTTTCATTAATCAGCTTTAGAGCGATGGATGATAGTGTTTTAAGCAGTTGCTCTTTCCTCTTTTGATTATACTTTCTTTTAGTATCATCCTTGTATTCACCCTTATTCTTTTTCTCTTCTTTAAATATTTCATCTAATTCGGAAGAAACCTTTTTAACCGTCTCACCTGATCCTTCTGATGTATAGTCTGAGTTCCAATTTTTTTGGCTTGCAGTTATTTTCTTTTCTCTAGCTATAGCAACCGCAATTGCTGTATCAGTCAAAGCTTTGTATAAAAATTCTTGCAGTTCTTTAAAAGCATTGTTCTCAATTAACCCTTCTCGGGACGATTTCTCTTCGAACTGATCACCTTCCAAATCCACAATTTCTACGATTCCAATCCAATTTGAATTTGAATGTGGAGGTAGAACCTTCCTTTTAGCAGTCGATTCTGCAAGCCCTAGCCAATCGTCCTTAATTCCTCCATAAGGCGGCACCCGAAATCCATTACGATATATTCGAATCCCTCCCTTGTGCCTTAAGATATTATTAATATGCTTTTTTAAATTTTTAGGGTAAACCTGTTCATCTTGAGGCTGAGTGAAATAATATGCTTTAAAGTTGATATTATACAATTCATCAAAAGAAGACTTCTTCCCATCTACAGTGTAATTAAAATTCTCTTTAGCTAAGTCATATAACCTTGATGAAACACTATACTCGCCATTACCTTCTTGGTCAACTTTTCCCTCAACTATTGCAAGGGAATACTCGAGTATCTGAGATTGTTCATCGGCAACTAACTCCAAATCATCATCATCGCCCTTAAACATATGAACATTAAAGCCTGGATCCACTTCAAAACCATTTTTAGCTTTATTATTTACTGATATCGGAAATGGTTGTAAAATATCAGAAATATATCTAAATACTCTTTTTATATCGGCATTAGACCAGTTTTCTCTCAGACCTGAAATTACTAGTCTAGTTCCATTAGTCTCAATCTTAGTTTCTTCTATGCTATTCTTGACCAATATTAATTCCTTACCAGGAATAAATTTATCCCATTCAATTTTCACATATTTCCCTTCTTTATCTTCTATGGTTTTCGTATATATTTCAAGCACTTCGCCAAGTCTCTGAGTTGCAAAACGTCCTATCCCCTTTTTTCCAGCTCTAGTCCGACCATAGCGCGGGCTTGTTGGATTATTTACCTTATTATTGGAACTAAGTGTCATAAAACCTCTAATCAGATCCTCTTTATCCATCCCATGCCCATCATCTATAATTTCTAAAGTTCCTCCAGCGGTTGCAGTGTTTGAGAAAACTAATTCAACTAGTGAAGCATCAGCGTCATACGAATTTTTAATAAGCTCGACAACAGCAGTTTCCTGTCTTGCCACTAACTCTTTTCCCAGTCTGTTAATTATTCCTGCATCGGTCGTAAATCTAACGGTTCCCACTTCCTGCTTCTCAGAAAGTTGATGAGAAAGCTTTATAATCTCTCCAAAATTCTTCTCGGAATCACTCTTCGTAATTTCCTGCAAGATTTTTTTCTCAATTTTACTTTTTGCCATTATACATATATCTATACTTCCTAATTTGGTTAAGAGCATTCACAATGTAATCATAATTTCCTTCATAGGACTCAAAGAAAAACTCATCTACTAATTTCGTTACTTTTTCTTTATCTCCTAATCTAAATAGCAAATCAATTTCTTCGTAAACTCTTTGTATCGTCCTAATATTTCTACTTCCTTTATACTGAAGAAGCTTAATGTTTTTACAAGCAGTTGGCTCAATTTTCAAAAGGCCACTTCCGTAATTCTTACCTTCTATTTCTGCGGACAACTGGCTAAAACTTGTCAATAGGGATAGTGAAGTTAGCAATATGTCTTTGTGCGTGTAATGTTCCTTAGCGTAGAGCCTATGAAGGTTATTAGTACAAGTGACATTAGCGTGATTGACTATCAATCTTGGTCCATCAGCAATCATGTAAGCCATGAAACAGTCAGGTGACTGTTCATACCTGAGAGCATGCCAAGGATTACGTTTATTAAATGTTTTATTGTTCTCTATAAATGAATTATCTAACTGACTACAGTAATTTATAAACTCATCGTCTAAATACGGGGCACCTTCTGAAGAAACTAAAATCACATTTTCATTTTTATTATATAAATCTTCTAGTTGTTTTTCAGTTACAGAAATCCCAGGGATGAATCTAGCATTTTTCAGCACCCATCGCAAATATTTATCATCAAGTTGATTCTCTTCAACTAGATTTTTATTAATCACAAAAAAACTATTCAGACCAGTGACTATTCCTATCTTGACTTGGTAAACATCTCCTATTTTATAATAATTTTGAATATTCCCTGGCAGAGCAAAGAAGTCAGAATAAGAAGTCACTTTACTCAAAGCACCTGAAGCATTATCTATTATAAAATTATTTAAAGACTCTATTTTATCTATAAACCCAGTGTATTCAATACAGTTGGTATTCAACCCACTATTGAATTCCTCACACAATAGTAAAACTGATATTTCATTTGTTCCACTAGATTTAAATAGACGCTCAGCAACTCTTATGATAGTCACTTGCTTAAAGCTTCTTTTTAAATGACTTCTTAACTCTAGAGCATAATCGCTATCGAGTAAAGAATTGGGTAAAATATATCCTACATTTCCGCCATTCTCTAAATATTCTAAAGACTTTAGAACGAATGGCATCCATAGGCTATACAAACCTTTTATTTTTACATCATGCTTTTTAAAAATCGATTCACATAGTGCCCTTAAATCTTTTGACATACTATGATAACTCACATATGGAGGATTTCCAATAATAGTATCGAACTTCGAGCCCCCCAAATCTTCTAGATTTGTTTTTAAAAAATCAATTTTTTTAAATTGATTGCTACCTTTATTTATACCGTCTATTTTAAACAAATAATCATCAAAAGCTGAACTATCTATGTCACACCCATATATGTTCTTATAGGCATCATTGGCTCCTAACTCAATTAATCTATCTGCACAAGCTTCTAAAAAACTACATCCTCCAAAACTTGGCTCTAAAATTTTTTCGTTCTTTGAGGAAATTGCCCAGTCAACTACAACTTTAGCAGCCTTATAAGGAGTATAGAAAGCACCGATTTCCTTTCTTTTTGTTTGATCCATATGCAAAAGTACAAATTTATATCGATGATTGCTTTGGACAGATTGCGGCTAACTGTTAATATCCGCATTGCGTTCAACCCAACTCAATACGAATGTTCCAGCCTTACAAACCTAACAAAATCCAGAGCTTAAAACAACTAAAAGTTACGTTGTTTCCAATTAACCGCTCACCACCATTTCGTTGTTTGGCCAAATATCGCTGTTAAACGAACATCCTACAGACCAACAAAAAGGAAAAACAAGATACCCTCACCACCCCTCCCTCACATTCCCCCGCACCCCCGCCAGCAGTTCCATCCGCGCTTCCACGCTGGCCCAGCCCATGTGTGG
>JAHDGW010000200.1 GCA_020631635.1 Saprospiraceae bacterium | reverse complement strand
AAGCACTCAATTATGCCATCGATAAAAAGCAGATGATGGCTTCGCTCAGAAATAATGCAGGGACACCAGCCTTATCTGGATTTGTACCTAAAGGATTACCTTCTTATGATCCCAATAAAGTAAAAGGATATGCATATGATTTAGAACAAGCAGAACAGCTTCTAGTCGAATCTGGATATAGCAAGAATGCAGCTCCCATAGAAATACATACCAATAAAGATTATCTCGATATCACCACTTACGTGGCTAAGCAGTGGGAACGACTGGGAGTCAATGTAGAAATCAAGCTTATGGAGTCAGCGGTGCTGCGTGATGGTATGCGAAACAATAGGTTTCAACTCTTTAGAGCCTCTTGGATCGCAGATTATCCTGATGCAGAGAATTATCTTTCTATGTTTTACAGTAAAAATCCTGCACCTCCTAATTATACTCGATTTGAGCATGCGGATTTTGATCGATTGTATGAGCAATGCCTCAAAGAGTCTAATGATTCACTGCGATATGATTTGTATCAGCAAATGGATCGTATCATCGTAGAAGAGGCACCAGTCGTATTTTTATTCTATGATGTGACGAGCAAGTTTGTGGGTAAAAATATATCTAACATCAGTAACAATGCCCTCAATCTACTCAAAGCCAAACAAGTCATCAAAGAGACCATAAAGGATTAGTAACTCAGGTCACCCACCGCTGTAGCTGTAATATTAAGCTGGACTTCATCACCTGCGTTGACATTGATAAGGTATTCGTTGACTTCACAATTGCTACAATCATTAGCATAAAAGATATGGGTAGGTGCATTCGGGAAAAACTGATCAAAGCCCAAAATTACTTTTACTAAGGTGATCAGATCCAGAGCTGAGGTAGATCCACTGCTGTTGGTATCTGCTGCGGCAAGTTTCATAGGATCTGTGATGACATCAAGTCCAAGCACATGTTTTTGTAAAATAGAAAGATCCACCGCGGTCAACTCATTACCTGGCTCTGCTGTACTTACAAAATCTAAATAGGGATCACTGATCGTACCTAGGGTCTCTATGGGAAATTCGAAGGATGAAATATCGTTTACAAAATTTGAAAGATTATAAGAAATGGCAGGATTGGCCTTAGACTTGAGCCATACGCTTGCGACATCCGCAAGCACAAGATTATGACCAGCAGCACTTGTAATATTGATGTCAATCTGTGCAGGGGGAATTGGTGGTGCTCCACCTGCGCCAGTTGCAGCGATCGCATCATCCAATCCACTAAAACTGATATCAAAATTTACAGTGCCATCAGGAGCAATGACGATAAAAGTAGGAGTCCCAAAGAAAGTTCCATATGTACCATTGGTATAAGGTACTATAGCGTCTAAGGCTCCACCATCTACACTTATGCCAGGGAAAGTGACACCATGAGTATTATCAAAATCAAGTACTCGTTGGTCGTTGTCAAAGTTTTTATTGGTCATTTTAAAAAATTCTACATCCTCTTGACCAGCACCCCAGTCTTGATATAGGTCTTCTACATTATCAGCAATACTGATGCAGGGCGGACAGGTTGTGAAAAATATCTCTATCATCACCGTCTTACCCTCATTTAGATAATCATCATATAAGCGATGAGTATTGCCGTAGACATCCGTCACCGTAAAGTCGGGTGCAGGCTGCGCATAGGCAGAACTAAAAAGAAATAGAATCAAACTGAAAACTATTGTTATTCTCATGACTTATAGAATTTGATGATAATCAGATGTTGAAGTAAGCGAATAATAAGTGTTAAGGTCAGATGTAAGTGCTTGACTTTCAAGATAATGCTCTTTTCGAGTTTCATAGCCTAAGCTATGGGACGAGAGAAAGCTGAAATATTGTAAGTTAATGGCTTGTATATGAATTAACGACTTGTTTTAGACTACTTCATAAATAAAATTATTCTATCCTTACATTTGGATCAAATTTCAAACCAAAAAAGAATGTCTCACAAACTACCTCTCGTACACTTTCAAGAATGGGAAAACCTAAGCTATTCGGAAGCTTGGGATCGTCAGGGAGATATCCTCCAAGGTTTGGTACAAAGAAAACGATCTAAAGATCAAGATGTTCTAGGGAAACCACCGATTCATCAATTGATATTTTGTGAGCATAAACCCGTATATACATTGGGAAAAAGCGGTAGTATGGATCATTTACTACTCCAAGATGATCAGCTAAAATCCAACGAAATAGAATTTTTCAAAATCAATAGAGGAGGAGATATTACCTATCATGGACCTGGTCAATTGACCGTATATCCCATCTTTGATTTAGATGATTTTTTCAATGATCTGCATAAATATGTCAGATATTTGGAAGAAGCTATCATTAGGCTTTTGTCCAGCTATGGTATAAAAGGAGAACGCATAGACGGATATACAGGCGTATGGATTGCTGGGAAGCCAAATCGTAAAATCTGCGCAATAGGAGTGCATCTGAGTAGATGGGTGACAATGCATGGATTGGCATTCAACGTGAATACAGACTTGCGATATTTTAAAAATATAGTGCCTTGCGGCATTGTAGATGATGATAAAACGGTCACTTCCTTAGCTGTTGAATTAGGTCAAGAAGTACCTATGCAAGAGGTGAAAGAACGATTGCAAAAGATCTTTGCGGAGCTGTTTGGGTTTCGTTTTGTACACGAGTAATCAGTTGCTAGTTGCCAGTATTTTTTAATAATGGTAAAAGATGTACAACGATCTTATAGTACTTGCGATCTTATAACTAGAAACTAATTGTTAATTGAAGACCACTGACAACTATTCCACTATTCACTGACAACTAAAATTTAAATGAACGAAAAACTGGTAAGCGAAAGCCTAACGATCATGACAGAGATGATCATGCCCAATGACACCAATCCCTTAGGTAATCTTATGGGTGGTAATCTCATGCGTTGGATGGATATAGCAGCGGGAATATGTGCTGGTAAACACTGCGAAGCGCATGTCGTAACGGCCTCCGTAGATCATGTGTCTTTTCAGCATGCCATCCACTTAGGATCGGTAATCACCTTGACGGCGAAAGTAACTCGAGCATTCAATTCATCCGTAGAGGTATATGTAGAGGTACATGTGGCGGATATCACAGGACATAACCTGAAGAAGAGTAATCATGCATACCTAAGTTTTGTCGCGGTAGATTCTGATACGCTTAAACCAGTAAAAGTACCAGCCTTGAGAGCTGTTAGTACAGAAGAGTTAAATCTTTACGAAAGTGCAGAACGCAGACGGGAGATCCGATTGATTTTAAGTGGTCGTATGAAACCTAAAGATGCGACTCAGTTGAGGACTTTCTTTGAGGATTTTTCGAGGTAGAACATGAAAGGTATGGGTCGGCGCCAATTACTACAACTACGGGTCATAGATACCAAAATAGAATGCTTATACTTGATTGTGAATAATACAAATGGAATATGATGACCATGAATCTTAAATATCTATGCATCGGCCTACTTCTGACGATTAGTCTCAGCTCAGTTGGACAATCTAAGCGAGACTACAACTGGTTGACTGCGAATAATAGTACATTAAGCCCCGGCGTCGAGGGCTTGCTGTTAAATTTTGATGGTGATACATTAATGAAAGATACGCTTAATGATCTCCCTTCTAGATTTTGGAGCAATAATGCTAACATATCGGATGAGGAGGGTAATCTGTTATTCTACACAGACGGTTGTAGAGTAATTAATGCTGATTTTGAGCTTATGGAGAATGGCGATTCTTTATGTTATAGTAATGTGGTTGATTTATTCATAGATGGTGATACTGGTCAGGGTTATCCTGGAGTACAAGATGTTTTGGTATTGCCAAACCCTCAAGAGGAATCTGGTTATTTTCTCATACATAAGATTAGAGAATACGACACAGAAGGAGATACTTTATTTATAGAAGGGTTGAGATACAGCTACGTTGATTTGAGCTACAATGATGGACTAGGTAAGGTGACCGAGAAGCGAAAGTTTTTTTTGAAAGAACGAGAAATCATGTCGAGTTACCTCACCGCGATTCTTCATGAAAATGGAGAAGATTGGTGGATTATGCAGACCACAGAAGAAGAGAATCTACACTATACTTGTTTGATTTCGGGTGAAGGAATTTCGGTGCAAGATTCACAACGAATCGGCATTGATTATCATTACAATGCATCGGCAGGAGGTCAGGCTAAGTTTTCACCGGATGGCCTGATGTATGCTAATTTTAACTCTATGGATGGGCTTAATTTATTTTCATTTGACCGAGCCACAGGGCAGTTGTCGGATCATCAACAGGTCTTCGTTCCTACCAATAGAGCCTTTAGCGGCATGGAGTTTTCGCCGAATTCTCGCTTTATCTATATGAGTACTCAAGACAGTCTATGGCAGGTAGATACTTGGGATGATGATCTACAAGAAAGCTTAGTATTGATTGATACATGGGATGGTGTAGGTGATCCTTTTCCTACTACCTTTCACCTGATGCAATTAGGTCCTGATTGCAGAATATACATGTGCTCTACCAGTGGTACGAAGAGCTATCATGTGATCAATAAACCGAATGAAAAGGGTGCAGCCTGTGACTTTATAGAGCGAGGCGTCCAGTTACCTATCTATACTCCGGTGGCTAATTTTCCCAATTTCCCACATTTCCGTATTGATGAAGATGAGATTTGTGATCCTGGTATCACGAGCATGTTTGGAGTACCCATAGCAGTGAGTCGTGATCTTAAGGTATATCCCAATCCATCAAGTGATATGATCTATTTTGAGTTAGAAGAGGCCGATGTTGCATTTCCTGTAACGATAGAGCTATTGCAATATGATGGTAAGCAGGTGTATCATGGTAGTTTGCAAGATTCTAGTCAAGGGGTGACGGTGGCACAGATGGCATCAGGCATGTATATCTATTATATGACCGATGATGCGGGTAAGCGATATACAGGAAAGGTGGTGGTAGGGAGTAATTGATTTAAAATCTGACCTCTAAAAATCTAATATCTTATAAAGATCAATCAAACTTCCGACCGCTCCGATCGATCACCGTACTACTTGCTTGCTGCGATCCTGAGGCGACAATATCATGAATATTGATGTGCTTAGCTCGTGTCGCGATGAAGTAGATCAACTCCGCTACATCTTTAGAGGTCAATGGATTGAAGTCTTCATAGATCTTCGCTCGTTCGGTATCGCCGTCAAATCTAGTCAAGGCAAATTCTGTCTGCTCGACATGACCCGGAGATACTTGACTGACGCGTATTCCTTTTTTAGCTAGATCGAGTCGCATGGATTTGCTGAGTGCATCTACGGCATATTTGGTGGCGCAGTAAACATTACCATTGGGGTATACCTCATGACCAGCGGTGCTACATACATTGATCACATGCCCGCTACCTCGGCCGACCATGCCTTGCGTGATGAATCTTGACATATAGAGCAATCCTTTGATATTGGTGTCAATCATGGTTTCCCAGTCTTCGATTTTACCCGATTCTATAGGGGCAAATCCCTTAGCAAGACCCGCATTGTTGATAAGGATATCTACATTTTTCCATGGTCCTTCTAATGACTCGATGGCCTTTTTACAAGCCTTCTTACTTCTGATGTCAAAGACCAGCACCTTAACTTTTACGGCGTATTTTCGCTTAAGTTTGGCTTTGAGATCGATCAGTTTTTGTTCACGACGGCCTGTGATGATCAGGTGATATCCTCGCTTAGCAAATAGGGTAGCAGTGGCTTTTCCAATACCCGAACTTGCACCCGTTACTAAGGCTACTCTCGTAAACAATGATTTCATATCGTCAAACTTTATCTTCTTCATGTCTACTACTCTTAAGATTGTGTCAATGCTTCTATTTTCTTGGTAAAAGATTGTTTAAACTCCGCATACTTGCTAGTCGCTGGACCTGAAAAACCAGTATGGATATGTACAACCTCATTGTCTTTATTTAGGTAGATCAGCGTAGGGTAGGAGATGATTTTATTCAAATTAGGAAAAGCCGCTGAGGCTTCCTTTTTATTATAATATCCACCATATACGATGTCATAAGGTACATTCATTTTATCCTTATACAAGTCCAAGATAGGTGCAGCTTCTGTTTGTGTTTTATATTTTTCAAACGCAACTCCTATGATTTCTAAGTTATCGGGTTTGTTTTTGTAAAAATCAACTAAAAAATTAGTCTCATCCTTACAGTTTGGACACCAAGTACCGAGTATTTGTATGAGCTTAGCTTTGCCCTTATATTTCTCTTGATTGATATCAAAAGGCTCTCCATTGACATTCATAAAATTAAA
>JAHDGW010000199.1 GCA_020631635.1 Saprospiraceae bacterium | reverse complement strand
CACTCCGAGCGAAACTGCCTATGCAATAACATCAGAACTGCCGGAAATGGGAGAAAGTTTTCCACAGGTGTTGCAGCATGTCAAGGACGAAATAATGGATAAGGCTACTGGTAATATCGGGCCACATATGTATGCCTATGTCATGTCAGGCGGCAGTCATGTAGGTATCATAGCAGAGCTGTTAGTCGCATCTATCAACCAAAATGTAGCGAAGTGGCACTTAGCACCCGCCATGACCGAAATCGAAAAAAGAGTTGTACAATGGGGAGCAGAATTTATCGGTTTTCCCAAAGATGCGGGAGGTATCATGGTGAGTGGTGGCTCAGGTGCAAATCTCACCTCTCTTACTGTAGCCCGTAATATGTTTTTAGAAAATGAAAACATCAGAAAAAAGGGACTTTATGGTCTGAAACCCCTGCGGGTATACTCATCTGTAGAGGTGCATGGCTGCTGTGATAAATCTCTCGATATACTGGGTATCGGAATGGACAATTTGGTAAAAATCGCTGTAAATGATGATTTCCAAATTGATCTATCAAAACTTCGTAGTGCCATCGAAAAAGATATAGCTAATGGCTATCAACCATTTTGTATAATTGGTAATGCCGGCACCGTCAATACTGGAGCGATAGATGATCTATCTGCACTAGCTGATATCGCTGATCTATATAAAATTTGGTATCATATCGATGGTGCATATGGTGCATTGGCTGCGGCTGTACCTCGAAAATCTCCATTATATAAAGGCATGGAACGTGCTGATTCTGTAGCTATAGATTTCCATAAATGGCTCTACGTTCCGTTTGAAGCGGGCTGTGCCCTAATCAATAACTGGCCAAGATTACATAAATCATATGTGACCAGGGCAAGCTATCTATCCTCAGATGCGGCCAATGATGGTCGCTTAGATTTTAATGATTATGGATTTCAACTATCTCGTAATGCTAAGGCCCTCAAAGTGTATATGAGTTTTAAAACATATGGCGCTAGTTTACTTACTCAAGCGATAGATCAAGATATCATACTTACAGAATACCTATATGCACAAATCGAAAAAAGTGAAGACTTTCGAAATATGCATGAGGTAATCCTAGGTATCCTTTGTTTTCAATACACCAGTGAGCTAACTGATGATGAAGCAATCCAAAAACTAAATCGTGATATCGTAAAACCACTCGAACGAGATGGCAGAGTTTTCATCGCCGGCACAACTATCAAAGAGAAGTCAGTATTACGTGCTTGCCTAATCAATCACCGTAAAACGGAAAAGGATGTGGATTATTTACTCGATGTCATACGAGAGGTTGGATGTCAGTTACTAGCGATCGACGCATAAGGTAATGGTGAATATCATTAACAATTATCTACGAATGAACTCCGTAATTCATACCGCGCAATAAATATGACAATGATGATTTCGATAATGATATAAGCCCAGCCTAACCATGTGATAGATTCAACATGAAAAAAAGCAAAACCCAACGAGAGTAGGCAATAGAGCAGATTGATGATTGTGATTATGCGAAGCCAAAGCGATAGTTTGGTATCAACAAAAAAGTAAATAATCAAGTCGTAGACTGCAAAGAATATAGGTAGCGTTGCTAAAATATAAAGTGTCTCTTTCGGTATACCGAAGTAGGGTCCAAAATGCACTAGGACAACTCCTAGCATGAATGCGGAGATTATGGCTCCGATGGCGTCGATAAGGGGGATTTTCTTGGCAATAATCATCTAATACATTGGCCATTTATTTCGCGAGAATATCGACAAAATAATACAAGCTAAGCTGATCAAGTTTACAGATATTATCAAAATTATAGTATTCAGCATTTGATTGGGACGGCAGGCCAGAGTTAGCTTTAAATATCTGGACAACTACATCTTCTGCCAAATCCTTATTTTGTAAAACTTGATTTAACTGATCATATCTCAACTCTTTATAACCTTCCATGTGCATAGGGTCAAAATCTTCTCCTTTCAACTTATAGTTTAATTCAATTGATTTTTGGAAATGTCTTTCTAGGTTCTTCTTTAAGTTTTTTTCGAGTATACTTTTATCATAAACCTTTAGCAATTCTATTTTTAAGGCATCCTCTTCTAAAGAATCAACTTCCGCATCATACTGGTATTCATATGCGTCTTCACATATTAAGGTTGTTCCGAAAGTTGTTTCTTCCTTTGAAATAAATAGACCATCAAAAAGACCAAATTCATAAAGAAATAACTTTTTAAGGCCATTGGTTAATGCTGGAATACGAGTACGGTAATAATGCTCTCTATTTTTATCAAATGATTCAGAGATTTCCAATTCTAAACCTTCTTCATGCGTATATTTAATATTAACGAGAACATCTAAATACCTTTCGAAAAAAGTAAAGTTCTTTCTATTGTTTTCAATTATTTCTAATAGTACAAATTCAAAGTCAACCACCTTATATTCTCTATCTATTTCCTTTATACGTATGCCAAAGTCGAATTCTAAGATTTCTGCATCTCTTAGTCTTTCTTGGTTAAATATTTCTTCATGAACTACCTCTTGATAAGAATAACTATACAATGCATATCCATTAAGGTCAACTTGCGTCTTAGCTATAAGGCAAAAAAACATTAAGAAATAAACAACTAATCCTGATTTCATAACAATTATGATTTAATAAAATTCTACATCTCCTCCACAATCCCCTCATGTTCACAACGATAGACCCTTGCCGTGAACTTCTTCAATACCCGTTGATCATGGGTTGCAAGCAAGATTCCTGCATTATACTCTTGACTGATATCACGTAGGAGATATAAGATTTCATCCGTAGATTTTACATCTAAGTTACCGGTAGGTTCATCCGCGATGATGAGTTTAGAGTGATTGAGTATGGCTCTTGCGATTGCCAGTTTCTGCTTTTGACCACCAGATAGTTTATATACTTCGATCTCAGACTTATCGGATAGCCTTACCCGATTGAGGCATTCTTCTACCCTATGCCTCCGCTTATCTGCATCTGTCCAGTCGGTAGCTTTTAAGACAAAATCAAGATTTCGATGTGCGGTCCAATCTTCGAATAAATTAAAATCTTGAAATACCATCCCAATCTTTCGGCGCAGCATGGGGATTTCATTTTCTTTAATAGTTTTCAAATCATAATCACAGACTGTCGCATCTCCATCTAGTAGTGGCAATGCACCATATAAGGTTTTCAGCAGGCTTGTCTTTCCACTACCTGTATGACCTACCAAATAGCAAAACTCTGCTTCTGACATCCTAAAATTGACCTCAGTCAATACTCGACGATCTGGATAACCCATATCGGCATTTCTGAGACTGATGATATCTTTAGCGAGCTCTATATGCATGACTTAAAGATAATAGATGATTTTAATATGAAGATTTTTATTGCATGTTTCTAACAACTCTTAAGCTCATTATAGCATTATTAAGACAACATCTAAATAATCATTCCTAAAGCCTCTAACATGGCTAATTATCGTACTTTTGTACAAAGTTTAGTCGTATGAAAAAAATGTATATCGTCGCTATCATCATGATCATAGCATCTGTAGTCATCTTTATCTCTGCGACAGGAGATGTGAGTAGTTACTCTAACTTTACTGAGGCTTCCTCCAGCAAGTCATCCGTAAAAGTTGTCGGCGAATTATCAAAGGATAAGGAAATCGTATATGATCCTATAGTCAATCCCAATTATTTCAGTTTTACGATGAAGGATAACGAAGGTAGAGAAGAAAAAGTAGTCTTATTACAGGCTAAACCAAAAGACTTTGAAAGGGCCGAGTCTATCGTACTCACCGGTACTTTCAATAATGATCAAGAATTCGTCGCGACAGATATTGTGACTAAGTGTCCTTCCAAATATACGGACGAAGAGCTCCAGCTCAGAACATCGTAACACCCATCAACTAGCCAAATTACACAATGGATCAAATCTCATACGTAGGTGAACACCTGATCTGGGGAAAACTCGGTCATGCCGCTATTCTTCTTGGATTTTGTACAGCATTATTTTCATTTCTAGCCTATACTTTTAAAGTCAATTCTGGCAAGGAATCATGGCTAAAGCTAGGTCGTATTGGTTTTGGATTGCATGCCGTATCTATTTTTACTTTGATATTTATTTTGATGTACATCATGGTCAATAAGTACTATGAATACTCCTATGTATATGAGCATGTATCTGATAATCTTCCTATGGAGTATATACTATCCGCTTTCTGGGAAGGTCAAGAAGGGAGCTTCATACTTTGGATGTTTTGGCATATTATACTCGGTCTTATTTTGATATGGAAAGCAGGAAGTAAATGGGAGGCTCCTGTGATGGCAATCATGGCTCTTGTAGCGCTTACGCTCAATAGTATGATTTTGGGTATCTATATGGAAGTGGGCGATTTCGTATATAAATTCGGACTCAATCCATTGTTATTACTTAGAGATACTATGGAGGCCCCTATTTTTGGTAAGGCAGACTATGTAAGTCTTTTGCAGGGTACAGGACTCAATCCCTTATTGCAAAATTACTGGAATGTTATCCATCCGCCTACCTTATTTTTAGGCTATACCTCTACGGTAGTGCCATTTGCTTATGCGATTGCAGGGTTATGGACTAAAGATCACAAAGCATGGTTGACACCGGCATTAAAATGGGGATTATTTTCAGCTGGAATATTCGGTACAGGTATTTTGATGGGTAGCGCATGGGCATACGAAGCCTTATCTTTTGGTGGTTACTGGGCATGGGACCCTGTGGAGAATACGAGTTTTGTACCTTGGATTACCGTCGTAGCAGGACTACATGCTAATTTGATTGCCCGTAACACTGGGCATTCAATCAAATCGACCTATTTTCTATATATAATCAGCTTCGTACTTGTAGCGAATAGTTCTTTCATGACTAAAAGTGGTGTATTGGGAGATACCTCAGTACATACATTCACCAGTATGGGATTGGAGTGGCAATTGGCCGCTATGGTACTAGGGTCTCTGTTATTGGGCTTGGTCTTTATGATCGCTAGGAACAAAAGTATCCCTACAATTCAAAAGGAAGAATCTAGCTACTCCAGAGAGTTTTGGATGTTTATAGGATCGTTAGTCCTTCTATTCTCTGCGACATTAATTACGGCAAGTACATCATTACCCATATTCAATAGTATGATGACTTTCTTTGATGAAAACTATATTGGTAAAGTCATTGATGATCCCATACCGCATTATAATAAATACCAGATTTGGATATCGATCATGATATCAATCTTATCTGGTATTACCTTATTTTTTAGATATAAGGATGGCACAAGCAATAGGTTATCGAAGGCGATCTCGCGTTTTGGTATATCTGCCCTACTAGCGGTGATATTCACTTATCTATTTACCTTATGGCAAGGGCTACATAGCTGGCAATATTACTTATTATGTTGGTCAAGTTTTGTAGGAGCATTTATGAGCTTAGATTACATGATTTTCATTGCCAAAGGCAACCTAAAAGTAGCTTCTTCAGCCATCTCTCACTTTGGATTTTCAGTGATGATTATTGGGATTTTGGCCAGTGGACTCAACTCATATCACATTAGCAATAATCCATTTGTATTCAAGGATATTTTAAACAAGGATGATCTCGGTAAGTATATCCTTATCTATAAGAATGAACCTATGTTTATGAATGGCTATTTCGCCACGTATACGGGAGATACTTTAGTGGGAAATACGAAGACCTTTTTCATCAATATGCGCAAGATAGATGAACAAAATAAAACAACAGAAGAGTTTACATTGACTCCATCTATCATTTATAATAAAGAATACTCCGAGGTAAAAGCCTACAATCCTGACTCTGAGCATTACTTCCATAAAGACATCTTTACCAATATTATCTTGCCCAAATACCAAGAGTCTGTCAAAGAGGCTAAGATCATGGAAGATAGTCTCAACTTTGTACGTTACGATGCCTTTGCTGGTGATACCATCAAGACCAAGTACTCTACCGTGATAGTGGGTGACTATAGCTTAGACAAGTCAAAAGTCATGGATATCAATCCAAAAGATGAGTTGGTGGTATCTGTACCTCTTACCATTATAAGTGAAAGCAGAGATACTACCATCACCGTAAATCCGGGCTTGTCTTTGGATGATGAACTCATCTATAACTATCCACAAAAGATAGAGCGCCTAAACACCATTGCTAAGATCGATGAATCCTTTTTTGAGCAAGTTTTTACTTCAGAAAAAGACCTCGAGTATACCACAATCAAAGTACAAAAAGGCGACCAGTTCAAAATCGCTGATGTAAGTT
>JAHDGW010000198.1 GCA_020631635.1 Saprospiraceae bacterium | reverse complement strand
CCCTGGCTGCGGATATGGTGGATATTGTTTGCCGAAAGATACTTCAGCCTTAAAACACTACAGCTTAAATCAATCTAGTTTCCCACCGAAATCAAATTGGTGAATAGCCTAAATGCACCGGGTACACCTGCAGGTAACTCTCTAAACCAACTATAGCCAGAGTGTATATGATAGCCCTTGCCATATTGTGCAATCAATAGTCCGCCATCTCTTGGGTCTTCTCCTTTGTCATTGGAAGATAACAAAGCGGTATATTCTGGTGCCCATTCATCGGCAAAGTAAAGACCGCGCTCTTGTACCCATCCCTCAAAATCTGCTTGTGATATTTTATTCGGTGTATTGAATACTGGATGATCTGGTTCTAGGATTCGGACTTCAGCAAACTCGTCACTCACTCTAAATCTTGAAATATTGATCGGATAGGGACCTACTTGATCAATCTTCTTTCGCCGAGAGGTGGTATACTGACTTAGATAGGTACCGCCATCATACACATATTGCATCAGCCGATCCTGATAGTACTTGATATCATCCAAGACATTGTAAGCTCGTATACCCGAGATAATCGCATCATACTTGCTGAGATCGCTAGGGAAGTCATCTAGAGTGATCATCTCGACCTCGTATCCTACTTCTTGGAGTTGATCTGGGATTTTATCACCGGCTCCCATGATGTATCCGATGAGATTTCCTTTTCGTTGGAGGTCTATTTTTACCAATTTGGCCTGTGCAGGCATGACGACCATTTGTCTAGAGATATGGTCATAATCTACTTCGATAAGTTCGTCTGTATACCTTCGTCCATCTGCATTGACCACCGGTTTGATGATTACTGCACTTTGAGCCTTAGGTGCTCTTATGGTAAATGTAAAATCCTTCTGGGCGCCTTTTTGCTTGATTTCGAAAGGATACGTTGTTGGTTCGCATGACCATCCTTTGGGAAGATCTAAAGTCAATTCACCAGATGCATTAGGTTTAAATGCTTTGACCCGTACATTCAGTTCTTTAGTGGGACTTTCTGTAAATAGATATACTTCTTTAGCGATACCTACGGAGTATTCAGGTATTACTTCAAAAGGCTGATATACTTCACCAATTGCTGGATCATTGTATTTATAGATGATATCTTTCGTTACCGGTATTTCTACTCCGCTGATTGATAACAACCAGCTTACCTGAGTTGCTTTAGGTGTTTCTGGCAAGCCACGTAGTTGCTGATCCTCTACATTGTACATGCCGAGCTCTCCTTCTTTCGTTAACCAATACGGACTCGTGATGCCTAATTCTTCAGGTAGCTTCACGGTTTTAGTCAAGAGATATGACTGATTAAATTCCAATAATTCGTTCATTGTAGTATCGAAAAGAGCAGGCTCTATGCTTACTTTCTTGAGTACGATAGGAGTTTGACTCCTATTGATGTATTCGATGTCTAGATCGATTGTTTCGCCTGGGTTAGCGGTAGACTCATCAGCTTTTGCTTCTACGAAAACTCCAGCGCATGATAAAATGATCTGATCGATCTCAGCTAACTTGATCTGTCTCCAATGTGAATCTGAGATCTTATCGATCAGCTTACGTGCTTTGACCAAGTCTTTGATGGATGCGGCGGGATCTACAAAACTGTACTCTCGTATAATTTTATCGATGATCACTTGTACATTTTCACCCCCTTTCACTCGTGACCAAGTCGTATTGATACCTTCAAAAATATCAGAATCAGAATCGGGCATATCACCTTTGAGCAATTGTAGGTATTCTTGTCTACTGCCTCTGGTACCTGTATTTCCCATCCCTTGACATTTATGCATACTTCTACTTTCCGAGGCAATTTCAGTATTAGACTTTCCCATACACGGGTAGTATGTGCCTATATCTACGGATACAAATCCCGTCTTATCTGCTTTTTCAAACTTTTCTCTACTGCCATAAAACCACCATGAAGTATTAAAGTATAATCTTCTTGGTGACCAAGGTTTTACATACTGAAGTTGCTCGGGGTAAACCGATCTTTTACCTACCATATCAAATGCCTCGTATGATAACACTGCAGAGCTCGTATGATGCCCGTGAGTACGACCAGCACTATCATGATCAAATCTATTGATGACTACATCAGGTCTAAATTTTCTAATAGTCCATACCACATCGCTAAGCACTTCTTCTCTATTCCAAATCTCTAGCGTTTCGTCAGGATGCTTAGAGTATCCGAAGTCATTGGCTCTAGAAAAGAATTGTTGACCACCATCTATTTTTCTAGCTTCTAGTAGTTCTTGTGTTCGCAATACTCCCAATAATTCTTTGAGTTCGGTGCCGATTAGATTTTGGCCACCATCACCTCTAGTCAACGATAGATATGCCGTCCTTGCTTTACGCTCATTCGCGAGATAGCTGATCATTCTTGTATTTTCATCATCAGGATGCGCAGCGACGTAAAGTACAGAACCAAGGAAATTCAATTTTTCAAGTGCTTCATGTATATCGCAAGAGGTCCATTTCTCAGGAGCCTGAGATTGACCTACCGTTGGTAACAATAATAAGATGAGAAGAGCACTTTTGTAAAAGTGGTGCATAAGTTGGAGCTTGATTATTTTAATAAATTAGAAGAAGGAACTAGAAAAATTATCCCGCTTTTACTTCTGGCATTTGACAATCTTCATCTGGTTTTTTACCACATACTTCACATTCGCCAATTTTATTTTTAAGCATTGGATTATTACTAGCACATGTACCTCTAAATTCCTTACCTGTGACCACCTGTCTGAGGTTGATCAATACAAAGGAGATGAGAAAGACTCCGAAGATGAGGACTAATATGGATAAGAATTCATTCATTTTATACTAAATTATCAGTTGTACCTTTACAACGAAAATAACGTAAATAAGTTAGTCCATGCAGGAAAAATTAGAAGCATTTAGGCGATTACTCATCATAATGGATGAATTACGAGAACAATGCCCGTGGGATCGTAAGCAAACCATGCAGTCATTGCGCAACCTTACCATAGAAGAAGTCTATGAATTAGCGGATGCAATATTGGACGAAAACCTAGAGGAGATAAAAGAAGAATTGGGTGATATACTGCTGCATATGGTCTTTTATGCAAAGATTGCAGAGGAGCAAAAAGCCTTTGATATTGCTGATGCGCTCAACGCAGTATGCGAAAAACTTATCAATAGACACCCGCATATATATGGCGATGTTACCGTAGAAAATGAGGAAGACGTCAAGAAGAACTGGGAGCAGCTTAAACTGAAGGAGGGTAAAAAGTCAGTCCTTTCGGGAGTACCAAACTCTTTGCCAGCCATGGTAAAAGCCTATAGAATGCAAGAAAAGACCAAGCAAGTAGGTTTTGAGTGGGAAAATGCAGAACAGGTTTGGGATAAGGTAGAAGAAGAGATAGCTGAGTTTAAAGAAGTGATGCACTCAGGTACAAAAGAGCAGCGAGAAGATGAATTTGGAGATATCCTTTTTTCTCTCATCAACTATGCACGATTTAATGGAATAGACCCAGAGACTGCACTAGAAAAAGTAAATCGAAAGTTCAAAAAGAGATTTGAATATATCGAGGCTCATGCCGATAAATCCTTAGAAGAAATGAGCCTTGAGGAGATGGATGCTTTGTGGGATGAGGCAAAAAGAGTATAGACTGTTGGTCTAGTTTTTTGAATTAAATTTGAGCTTTCAAGCAAAGCTTTCTCTCATAGTTTTAAGTGTTTTTTCTTAGGAAACTGAATTATTTCCATAATTTTAAGGTTGTACCAATACGGTACATTAAATAATTATTATGCGGATCATCAGTAGTAGAGAGTTTAGGCAAAATCAAAGATTATATTTTGATATGGCTGATAATGGAGAACAGATCATCGTACAACGTGGTAAGGATAAGGCATATGCTTTGACACCTATAGGAGAGGATGACTTTTATTTCAATGCGGCAATGATCAATAAAATCAAGGAAAGTCTTGCACAAGCTGATAACGGTCAACTGACCTCAATAGCTTCCTCCGATGGGATTAAGCACTTATTGGGTCTATGAGTTATAGTCTCAATTTTACTGATCTAGCTTTAGAAGACTTAAAACGACATAAAAAAGCAGGGGATAGGGTTGTTCTAAAAAAGATAGAAAAATTGCTTAATGAACTGATGGAACATCCTAAAACTGGGACAGGTCAACCAGAGCCCTTAAAATATGATTTACGAGGATTATACTCCAGAAGAATCAATAAAAAGCATAGGCTCATTTATAGTATTCAAGAAGAGATTGTTACTGTTTTAATTATAAGCAGTTATTCACATTATGGCGATAAGTAGAGCCTGTAGATAATCATGTTTTGTGAATTATGCGAATTACTTTCGATACACAGAAATAATAATCTAATAGCTTGAAGATTTCTTTCAAAATCAAAAAGGGGTCATTTCTAAAATGATAACAAAATAAAACCTATCTTTGCGGCGCTAAAATCGTATTTACGTAATCCTTTTTGGTAAAAACAAACAAACATGTCAACGTACTTAACAACAGAAAAGAAAGAAGAAATTTTTAAAGAATACGGTGGTTCTGAGAAGAACACAGGTTCTGTAGAGGGGCAAATTGCATTGTATACTTTTAGAATACAAGAAATGTCTAAGCACCTTGAGCAGAATAAAAAAGATCACTCTTGTAGAAGAGCTCTTTTGACTATGGTAGGAAAGAGAAAGAGATTTCTTAAATACCTAGCGGCGCAAGATATCACGAAGTACAGAGCGCTTATTGAAAAGTTGAATATTAGAAAATAGATATAAAATTTTGGGGCGACAATTAGTCGCCCTTATTAGTTAAACCAAATGGTGATCTCGATCCTCAGCGTTATTTAATTCCTTTTTGTCCTATAACATATACATTATAGCTGATAACGCTCACAAGATATTTCTAGGTCGCCAGTAAATCAAGACCTAAAATATGGGACAAAAAATTCCAACTACTAAATCGTTTAATCTTCCTGATGGAAGAGAAGTTACTATCGAAACGGGTAAATTAGCAACCCAAGCTCACGGTTCAGTAGTCATCAGAGTCGGAGGTACTATGATATTTGCATCAGTAGTATCCGCGTATGAGGCCAAGCCAGGCCAATCATTTTTTCCACTATCAGTAGATTATCAAGAAAAATACGCCTCAGTAGGTCGTATTCCTGGTAACTTCTTCAGAAGAGAAGCTAGACTATCTGATTATGAAATTTTGACTTCAAGACTCGTAGATAGAGCATGTCGGCCATTATTCCCAGATGGATACATGAACGAAACTCAAATAATCATAAATCTTATTTCCTCAGATAAAGAAGAAAGACCGGATGCTTATGCAGCGCTTGCCGCTTCTGCAGCATTGGCTGTTTCTGATATACCTTTTGCAGGACCTATCTCTGAGGTAAGAGTAGCTCTTAAGGATGGTAAGTTTACGGTAAATCCTACATTCGAGCAGAGCGAAGATCTAGAACTTGACTTGATCGTTGCCGCTACCATGGATAATGTCATGATGGTAGAAGGTGAATCTAAAGAGTGCCAAGAAGCTGACCTTATAGAAGCAATCAAGGTAGGACATGAAGCAATAAAAGTGCAATGTCAAGCACAACTTGATCTTGCGGAGTTAGTAGGAGAGTCTGCTACTGTAAAGAGAGAAATCGCCGTAGAGGAAGAAAATACAGAAGTTAAAGATTGGGTAAAAACTCAAGCATATGATAAGATCGTAGAAGTTGCTAAATCGGCCTTCGATAAAAAGCAAAGAAAAAATGCCTTTAAAGAATTAGGCATTGCTATTGATGAAGCATATGCTGAAGCAGTAGAAGAAGAGGTATACGAAGAGAATATCGGCGATGTAAAGAAATACCTCGATAAGCTTAAAAAAGAAACCATTAGAAGAATAGTACTTGATGAGTCTATTCGCTTAGACGGTCGTGCTCTGGATGAAGTACGATCAATCTGGACAGAGGTAGATTATCTGCCGGCAGCTCACGGTTCGGCAATTTTCAATAGAGGAGAGACTCAATCATTGACCTCTCTTACCTTAGGTACTAAGATGGATCAGTTGATGGTAGATACTGCACTCGATCACCATTATGAGAAATTTATACTTCACTATAATTTCCCTGCACTATCAGTAGGAGAGACCAAGCCTATGAGAGGTCCGGGTCGTAGAGAAGTAGGTCATGCTAATCTTGCAGGTAGATCACTCAAACAAGTGATGCCAGCAGAAAGTGCTTACACGATAAGATTGGTAAGTGATATCTTAGAATCTAATGGTTCTTCTTCTATGGCTACTGTTTGTGCTGG
>JAHDGW010000197.1:2394-6313 GCA_020631635.1 Saprospiraceae bacterium | reverse complement strand
TGATCGACCGCGGGGTCCGAAATACCAATATTACCAATGCGGAACTCCAAGAAGACATCGATCAAATCTCCATCGAGCAAGCTCAATATGTCCTAAATCAACAACTAGAACAACTTGTAACCAACTACGATAACCAAATCGCACAACTCCAAATCTCCGATGAGCAAATCGAAGTGGCGAAGAAAAGTGTAGACCTTACAGAAGAGCGCTTCAAATCAGGACAGCTATCCTCTATAGATCTCATCAATGTCCAAAATCAATTGACCTCAGCACTGTTCAGTAAAATCAATACCATTTATGGTTTATTGATTACTAAGAATGAGATTGATTATTTGGTGGGAAGGTATTAAAGTACTCATCACTTAATTTACTAATGCAAATTATTATAATAAAGTCGACTTTTATAATCGAATAGATATTTTCTAACCGAACCCAAATCCCACACTCAAAACCACCCCTTCCTTTTAAAATACCAAATCGAACAGCAAGTAATCAAGAGCATCAATCCTAATAGATAGAAATAACCGTACTCGTGTTGTAGCTCTGGGATATACTTAAAATTCATACCATATAGACCTGCTAGGAAGCTGAGGGGTATGAATATGACCGAGAATATGGTGAGAGTCTTCATGACCTCATTGAGCCGATGAGATTGCATACTGAATACAAAATTCATCTTACTCTCTAGCTCTGCCAATTCAAATTCGGTATCGAAGATTAAGGTTATGATTTGTTCTTTTAGCTCTGAGAAATAATGTGTTTGAAAATTCTCGAAATCTAGTTTCTCTAGCTTAGTAATGGCATCACGTAGTGCCATGGAATATCTACGTATCGTATTGAGCGCCTGTTTCTGTTGTTCGATTTTTACAATGTGATCTGGAGAGGGATTTTCTATGCTTCTTGAAGTCTCTTCTATAGATTTCACATTGTATTTGGCAAAGGTGGTGGCATAGTTTTCTATGATAGACTCGAGGATGAGAAAGAGCAGATAATCTACTCCTCGCTTCCTGATGATACCCATATTATTATGGAGTCGCTCTCGTATCCAATCAAAATAATCACCATGTTTTTCTTGCTGACTCCATATGAATTGACCTCCAATAATGAATACCATATGCTCTGCACTCAGCTCATTTCCATGTGTCATCAATACATTCATGGTCAATAAAATCTCTCGATCTAGCTGTATAAGTTTATTTGCATGATCTTCATTGTGGAGCAACTTCAGTAGAAACTCATCCAATCGATTTTCTTGAACAATAATTTTAGAATCGTCAAAACAATTGAGGTCATAAGTGTTGAGCCATACCACTTGATCTTCGTAGTTATTAAATTTTAAGTGCTCTACGTTGAGATTGGTGATATGAGATTTATGGTGCTCATCGTAGTGTATCAAGCTTGTATTTTCAAGAAAAGTCGGACTAAGCATACATTAAGATTTCTTTGCTTTCAACGATGCCATGAAGAAGTCAAATTTCTGTTTTGTTTTAGGACTTAGCATTGATTTTTCGATGGCCTCCATCCATCTTGGCATATCTGCTGCGGTATGCTTTACTAGCCCTTTCTTAGTAAGGTTTCTCGTTTCTATGAATGCATCAGTATCCACTTGTAAGATTTGAGCCATATACTCCTCTGCCCTATTCAGTACATGGTCTACTTCGATAGATTCATGTATCAAGCCTAGATCTAAGGCGATATCGCTATTGTACAATGCTGCCTGTTGCATCAAGGCAAAGGCACGATCTTCTCCAAGGGCATAAGCATATATATCGCAGTAAAGCTCTGGGATGGAGAGAGACATTTTGAATTCATTCATACCCAAGACATGCTTATCTCCCTTACCCATAATTCGGTAATCAGAGCATAGTGCCAATATCGTTCCGGCGGCAGGAGCAAAACCAGTGATTGCACATACTACGGGTTTTGGAAAATGGATTAGGTCTAACATCATCTGAAAGTTAGATCTCCAAAAATCTCGTACATATTCATCTCCACCTGTAGCCAATGCGACTACATCCAATCCTGCACAGAAGCAATGCGGCCTTCCGGAAATGATGATTCCTTTGATGGAGTCATCCATTTTCATCTCAGACAAAGCTGCTGAGACTTCGTCAGTAATGGCCTTGTTGAGTACGTTGACTTTACCGTTATTGAGTTGAATGATAGCGTAGCCTTCTCGGTTGTGTATGATTATTGTTTCGAATGTCATGATGCTTAATTTCTCTTTCACTCAAGATATACAATCTCATATACGACAGGGAATAATAAGGTCAAGAAAGTAGACTTAATTTACTCTTTCGGTGCAGGGAGCTATCTTTCTATAATACCTACACTACACCAATATCGTGTTGGTCGTCTATGCGATGTATAATCAGCTATAATTGCTTTTTCTCTACTACGCCAGATCCTGCTAAAAACCAATACCTTTCGATCGTAGCGACCTCTGATCTACAGATGACTTCAACATGGATACGTCAGCTTTAGTAATGTAGACGATATAGTTCTCATCTAGTACTTTATCCTCGGCAAGCCGCAGATTTTGGATTTGTATCAACTCAGAAATAACTTTTCTTACCGTACGAGCATTACCGAAATACTTATCACGTTTTTCATACAGCTCATTGAGCTTTTGCGCTAAAGCTAATTTGGCCTCTCCTTTGATTTTATAGCCTTCATCTTTGAGCATTTTTATAGCGATTTGCATAAGCTCATCGGCAGTATAGTCATCAAACCTGAGCGTCTTATCAAAACGAGAGCTCAAACCAGGATTGGCTTTGAGGAAAACCTCCATATTATCAGGATATCCGGCTGCGAATACGAAAAACTGACCACGGTCGTCTTCCATACGTTTGAGGATAGTTTGTATGGCTTCATTACCATAATCACCTTGAAGACCGTTGAAATTGGATAAAGCATAGGCTTCGTCAATAAATAAAACTCCCCCGAGTGCTTCATCGATCCGTTCTGATGTCTTGATAGCTGTCTGACCCACAAAACCCGCAATCAATCCTTGTCGATCCGTCTCTACGATATGTCCCCGCTCCAGTATGCCCAATGCCGCATATATTCTGGTCAAAATCCTCGCGATAGTTGTTTTACCTGTACCAGGATTACCCACAAATACCGTATGTAAAAAGAAACGTTGCAGTACATCCTTACCACTTTCTTTATAAAATCGTACGATGCGGACGAGATCACGAATTTCTTCCTTTATATTTTGAATACCAATCAATCCATCAAGCTCAGCCAGAGAGATTTTTAGTAGTTCTTCATCAATTGCAATATCTGGCTTGACGTGATCTGAAATAGATTGTATCGCTTTGATATCATTGATGGAGATCTGTGCAAGTTCGGCCTTACTAGATTTTTCTGGGAACTTTCGGCTCATAATACGTACTCCGAGATTGATCATGGCCTTATCTAGGATATCGTGTACGTATCTGGCATTTCCAAATGTGCGATCTCGATCACGATAAGCTTTGGTAATCATCATATCTAGATATTCCTTGGCAGTATCTGTTAGGTTGATTCCTTTTTCGATAGCGGCAACATCCGCTATTTGGCTTAGCTCTTGCGGGGTATAATCCTTAAACTCAAAGAAATGCTTAAAACGTGATTTTAGCCCAGGGTTGGACTCTATCATATTTTTCATTTCCTTGGGGTATCCTGCTACGATTACGGCAAATTCCTGCTTCTTATTGGACATGGCTTTGACCAATATTTCAATCACTTCTTTGCCAAAGTCTTTGCTATCATCCGATGATCGGGATAGTGAGTAAGCTTCATCGATAAACAATATCCCACCCTTTGCCTTGTCTATGGCTGCTTTGACTTTTGGAGCGGTCTGGCCAATATATTCCCCTATGAGATCAACTCGGTCAACCTCATGTACATGACCACTCTTGAGTAATCCCATTTT
>JAHDGW010000197.1:0-2384 GCA_020631635.1 Saprospiraceae bacterium | reverse complement strand
AATGCGCCCATCATCTTGGCAATAGTCGTTTTACCAGTACCGGGATTACCTGTAAATACGGAGTGTATATCTATGGTCTCTTTATCTTCAAAACCCTTGTCTTTTCTCAATTGTAAAAACTGGATATACTGCGCATGCTCTCTGACTTGTTTTTTGATATCCCCCAATCCTATATACCCATTTAATCGATCCATGATCGTCTCAAAATCTCCCTCATAAGGATCATCTACTTCTTGATAATCATCGTAATCGGAGTCGGTAAAATGTATGCGGGGTATACCCTCTCTCATCTCATCTGAAATCACTAAGTCAATGGAAGCGATCTGATGGTCATGACATACAATCTCTACGGTATAAGTGCCTTCTCTCCATGAGCCTTTGGCATTGCTCCCCCAACCTGCCGTCATCACAAACTCATGCTCTCCCTTGTTGACAGTGGTCAATCTAGATACCTCACCTTTTAGCTCTCTAGCACTATTATAAAATCTTACAAATACCTCGGCATTCCATTCGATATTGGGCAGTTTATTGACGCCTAAAAGCTCAACATATGCATATCGCGTCTGATCACGGTTAAACTCACTAAGATATACTCGATCCTCAGATTCAATGTCTTCATAGGGACCTTCATAAAGTCGGATATTTTGGAAGTTGAAATAATTAAGATATATCGGCTCGGCAGTATTGCCGGCATCCTCGACATAGAAGTATTTCGTACCTACTTTTTTACCATTGATCCAGGCTTCCCAGTAGTAGGTGCCTTTTTTCCAGAATACACCAATCTTCTTATTACCCCAACCCTCTCGCAAGTAAACGATAGGATCATACTTAGATACTTTTTTCTTAAACTGAAGGTCACAAACTAAGCGATCAGACTTCAATACCTCAAAACATTTGATATCGATATCTATCTCCCACGACTCTTTATCATATCTCTTATTGTACAAAGATAACTCCGCATAGATGTATGACGTAAGTCCTCTCTCAAATACTTGCCTGTATTTCTTACGATTATTAGCCAGCCACTCGGTAGAGCTATACGCTTTTAATTCTTTGAATTTAAACAAACTTGCTTGACGATCCGATCCTTGAGCCTCCTTCATATTGGAAATGTACGAAAGAATTTATGAGTAATCAACCTAAGATCATAGTCAATATCGATACCCCTTCACAAAAGAAACAAAATGCTTGACATGATCTAATGGTGTATCAGGATAAACGCCATGACCTAGATTAACAATGTGATTCCTGCCGAAGCTTTTGATCATTTCCTCTACACTCAGCTCTAAGTCAGCAACACTACCGTACAACTTACACGGGTCTAAGTTGCCTTGCACTACTTGATGATCACCTACTATTGATCTTGCATATGATGGTTCTATATTCCAGTCTAATCCGATGGCATTAGGCTTTAACGCTGCAATCTCATCTAGCGCAAACCAAGCACCTTTACTGAATAGTATCACAGGCACTTCCGTGATCGCTTCCCGTATCTGACGCAAGCGAGGAATCATGAACTTCTTGTAAAGCTTCTGATCCAATACACCTGACCAAGAGTCAAATACCTGTAAGACTTGGGCACCATTGGCGATCTTCAACTTTAAGTATTCGATGATGGTCTCGGTGAGCTTATCCAAGAGTAATTCTGAGGCTGCAGGCTCACGATATAAGAATGATTTCGCTTTGCTAAAAGTCTTACTGCCCTGACCTTCGATCATATAGCACATCAATGTCCATGGTGCACCTGCAAAACCTATCAATGGTACACGACCATCTAGTCTTTGGCTAGTATTGGCGAGTGCTTGATAGACATAATCTAATCGTTCAGCAGCCTGTTTGCCTGAGTCCAATTTTTCGATATCTGCTCTGGTATGTATCGTCGTTGGGAAAAATGGCCCCTTTTTTTCGATAAGTTCATAATGCAAACCCATACACTCGGGAATCACTAAGATATCACTGAAGATGATCGCAGCATCTACATCAAGCTCATCGACAGGCTGTATAGTAACTTCTGCAGCTAAATCAGGATTTTTTACTAGTGCTACAAATCCATCGAGGCTAGCTCTTACTTTTCTATACTGAGGTAATATTCTACCTGCTTGGCGCATCAGCCATATGGGTGGTCTTTCTACGGTTTCACCATTTAGTGTTCGCAGTAAAAGGTCATTTTTCAACATAATTCAAAGATACTTTACGATCATGCTAATAGAGTCATAACTTTGCAACGAATTTTAGTTGAAAGTCTAAGGTTTAGAGTTTAAAGATTGCTTCGATTATTGATTCGAACCTATACGTAAGTCATTGCAATCGTAACTAAAAGACTTATCCTTAAGCGTAATAGATATATGAAAGTAGCAAGGGTCAGGGAAAATGGGTAAAGCCAT